>JBBDMQ010000208.1:0-3769 GCA_040878245.1 Microthrixaceae bacterium | reverse complement strand
ATCCAAACCCTGAAGAATCTTAGAGGAACAAGTAGTGGCTACACCACGAGTACACAGGTTGTCTTTTATGGCCACGGGAACACCAGCTAACAAACCGGGGTTGATGCCCTGAGCCACTTGTTCATCTACTGCGGTTGCAGCAGCAATGGCCTGCTCTGTGGTGACCAAGTTAAAGGCATGGACCTCTGATTCACGCTCGGCAATGACTGCAAGATATTCATCAAGCACCTCTCGCGCTGAGCGTTCAGCAGACCGAACTGACTGAGCGATCTGTACAGCTGAACTCATTCTGACTCTCCAAGAACTGGCGGCACTCGAAAGAAACCGTCTTGTGCTGCGGGCGCAACCCCAAGGACCTCGTCACGGTTTAGAAGCGGCCCGGGAACATCGGCACGGAAGACGTTGGCAAGGGGGATCGGTCGCGCCATGGGCTCAACACCTTCAAGGTCTAAAAGGTCAAGGTCTGCGGCATGCTCCAACACATCGGCGAGTTGGCCGGTAAAGCGCGTGAGTTCCTCATCGGTCAGGCGAAGTCGCGCAAGTTTGGCGACCTTGGCAACCTCTTCAGTAGTGATTCGCGCTTCGCTGCTGATTCGCTCCGAGAGGTGCAGCTCAGATTGGGTCTGCGGAGATAGTGGCTCAGTCATATACATCTGTACTCTACCGGTCCCGCTCCGCCGGCTGAGAAGCACCCAAGCCGACAGACTCCCAACCCTGCTAGCCAACCCTGCTAGCTAACCCTGCTAGCCAACCCTGCTAGCTAACCCTGCGGACAAAGTCGATTGACTTCTCAATAATCAGATCTTTGTCGTAATCCAAAGTGGCAACGTGATAGCTGCGATCGCAGCTCACGCGCTCTAGTGGGCCGCCGTAGATCTCTGCAAGAAAATCAGAGTCTGCTGGCGGAACTACGTGATCCTGTGGGCTCGTAAACAACAGCAGTGGCATGGTCGCGCTCGGTAGGGCCGATTGAGTATGAACCGCAGCGTCAAACATCGAGAGCAACGGCTTGAGCGGCGTGTCTGCATAAGCCGACTCGGGTGATTCGGGGTCAGCAACATCAGAACCAATTCCAACCATGATGGTGTCTCCGGCCTCAACCATCGAGGCAACAAAGTCCCTCACCTCGGGGGCAACTTGTGTTGCTGGATTGACACAGATTATTCCGGCAATCTCTGGGTGTTGTGTGGCCAACCACAAGGTCAATGATCCGCCCATAGACAGACCCGCAACCACTACTGAATCGGTGCGTGCTGCAAGCCGCTGATATGCGGCTTCTGCATCTGCCGACCAGTCCTGCCAGGTGGTATCCATCATGTCTTCGACTGCGGTGCCATGGCCGCTCAGCAACGGTTGCTCTACGGCAAAACCAGCTTCGACAAAACCCAAAGCAAGTGGGCGCATGGACTGCGGGTTTCCGGTAAACCCATGCAGAACCAACACTCCTGTCGAACCGCCCTCGACGCTCATTGGTTCGGCTCCGGCCATCATTTGATTCATGAGAACTCCACTCGTTTAGCTTGCCTGCACTTTAGATGTTCACTACTACTAGTCTGCTACGGGCAGCGGTGTTGCTAGTTATTTGATGCTTATTTTACGTTGCAATTTACCTGACCTGTCCGCACACAATCGCCACAATGAGAGGGGCAAATATGACGAAGTACGCTTTCTTAACCGAGGAATGGATTTCCCAGGCTAAGGCCATCCGAGAGGCCTCCGGAGTCGATGACACTCCGCCAGCGCATTCAATGCGCATGAACCAGATCGTTACCGAGGTTCCCTTTGGTGAGGGTGAGATAAAGGCCCATATCGATACCTCATCAGGTGAACTGAAAATGGATCTTGGGCACATTGAGAATCCAGACCTGACTGTCACCTTGGATTATGCGACCGCCAAAGCAATTCTGGTCGAAGGCAATCCGCAGGTTGGCATGCAGGCATTTATGGCAGGGAAGATCAAAGTCGATGGCGACATTTCAAAGCTGATGGGAATGCAAGCCGGAGCGGCTGACCCCAGTGCATTAGCCGCCGCTGCTGCCATCCAAGAGATGACTGAGTAATAACCCGAGGGGTTTGAGACCAACCCAATGTTGTCTTGCTGGCCGTGACTCACTCGAGTTATTCGCTGCGCACAACATCTCATCTCGTTGGGGCGGCCGCTTCATCGCGGAGGCTGGGGAACACCACGTCCAGCAGACCACCCCAACGAGATGAACGTTGGAGTTCCTAAAAGTAGGGCTCACAACACGGAGAGTGGTGGATGCTCGCTGAGCCGAACGAATATTGCTGCTGAGCTACCGCTTGGTAAAGATGCGGACTGCTGTCCCGCGTACAACGGAGTCACCTGGGGTGGGATCAGTCTGTAGAACCAGACCCGAAGGCGGGCCTTCGATTCCGGCCACGGTCAGCCCTTGAGACTCGATTTGTGCCGCTGCTTGCGTACCTGTGAGATTTCGGACATCTGGAACTACAACAGGCTGCGGACCCTTAGACATGCCGAGCGTCAGGGTGAAACCACGCGGCACCTCTGAGCCAGCCTCTTTATTAGAGGAGATGATAAATCCCGGCGGGGCAGTCTCAGAAAACTCTTCGTTGACGGCCGCTTCAAGCTGTACTGCCGAGAGCGCAGCTCGTGCCTGATCAACGGTTGAACCGACAAGTCCCGAGGGCACAATGCGCGGAGCCGGCCCTTCGGAAACCGCCAAATCCAAAATGGTGCCTTTGGGAATCTCGCCTTGATCATTCACCTGTTCTTGGCCGACTGCTGAGGCAGCACTCACCACAGCATCCTTGGCAATGTCTTCATTTATTGAACGTGTCACGTCACCCACCTTCAATCCTGCTGCTTCAAGTGCGGCCCGAGCCTCTGGCTCTGGCAGGCCAACCACAGCCGGAAGCGGTGTCAGCGTTGCTCCAAGCGACACTTTGAGTTGCAGAGTCTCCCCTTCCGCAAGTGGCTTCTGTGGTGCTGGGTTTTGCGAAAGTACTTGCCCAACCACAGTGCCGTCTTGGCGGTCCTTCGTAGAGGAATCAACGATGTAGCCCAACTCCTCTGCCTGCGCAGTCGCTGCCTTCAGGTCGAGTCCAATCAGGTCTGGCACATCGTGAACGGGAACACGAACAAAGAACCACCACCCTGCGAGCGCCAGCAAGACCACTAGGAGCGCAGCAAGTACAAGGGTTCGTTTGGATGGCTTCCTAGCGAAAGAGCGAGAGGCCCCAGGCGCTTGATCCGCTAGCGCTGAAACTGTGTTTGAGTCGGAACTCGAGACAGTTGAAAAATCTGTTTCAGGGTCATCGGCAGCAAACTGCGGTTCTGAATCGACCGCTAACCCAATTGATGCAGCCGTTGAGGCTTGAACAGTCTGTGTAAACCCAGCACTTTGTGTAAACCCAGCACTTTGATCAGAGCGGTCAACAGACTTGTTATCAATAACTGCAGCAGCGCCAGCAGAAGGGCTGAGTGGAAGTGCCTGAATCGCCCCGAGGCCGCTCACCTGCCTGAGCTCAACAGTCTGCTCTGATTCTCCGAGGGTCAGCACAATCGGCAGTGGCTCTGGCCGCGGAAGTTCTTCGGCTGCGGCCATGAGCGCAATCTCAAACTCTGCAGCCTCAGGCCGATCCTCGGGATCAAGGCGCGTGGCGCGCTCAAGGACTGATCGCAGGCCACCTAAGGAAGCGTCCAAAATAACATCGGACTGGGTGCGCAGCGCCAGAGTAGATGCTGTTGTCTCTCCCAAAAGGGGGACCTGTCCCGTGACGCACTCCA
>JBBDMQ010000207.1:0-3775 GCA_040878245.1 Microthrixaceae bacterium | reverse complement strand
GCTGTGTTTTTGGGTGGTGTTACCTGGGCGATTGTTCGACGCTATGTGCAGCGCCCCTATCGCATTCGCATCAAGTCGAAGCCCGAGCACGCCATCATTTTAGGGACCTTGTTTGCCATTGGAGTAACCGGCTATCTCGCCGAGATGTTCCGCATTGCACTTGACGGTCGCCCGGCATTTGAGAAGTGGTCATTCATTGGCTATCCACTCTCTGGTCTGGTGCAAAACCTGAGCTCAATCTCGGGATGGCATCAGGCCATGTGGATTCTTCACGTGTTTACCTTTATTGCATTTCTGGTGATCCTGCCCACAACCATGTTGCGGCACATTTTCACCTCGCCGCTCAATATGTACCTGTCGGTCAAGGACCGGCCCAAGGGTGCAATGAAGCCAATGCCAAACCTGATGGAGACTGAACTCGAAACCTTTGGGGCTTCGGTGGTAGAGGACTTCACTTGGAAGCAGTTGCTCGATACCGACGCATGCACAATGTGCGGTCGCTGCACCTCAGTCTGCCCTGCTCATGCCACCGGCAAGCCGCTCGACCCTCGAGAGATTGTGCTCAAGTCAGGTGCCGTCATGGCGGCTACAGGGTCACCCGTTGTTTCTCCTCCCATTGGCGAAGACCCACAGATTGTTATTGCTGCGAACTCCCTTTTCGAACGAATCACAGCCGAAGAAGTGTGGGCCTGCACTACCTGTAAAGCCTGCGATGAGAATTGCCCTGTCAACATTGAGATCTTGGACAAGATTCTTGATATGCGCCGCTACCTCACGCTGATGGAGTCTGATTTCCCGACCGAACTTGGTAACGCATTTCGCAGCATGGAGAACTCCGGCAACCCTTGGGGAATGTCGCAAAGCGATCGTGCCGGTTGGACTAAAAACCTTGAGGGCATCACCGTCCTTGACGGTGGCGACCCATTCACTGCCGAGTACCTGTACTGGGTGGGATGCGCAGGGTCATTTGATGACAAGAACCAGAAGGTCACGCAGGCAATGGCCAAATTGCTACAGCGCGCTGGAGTGAGTTTTGCCATTCTTGGCCCATCCGAAAATTGTACGGGTGACCCGGCTAGACGTTCAGGAAATGAGTACATCTTCCAGATGCTCGCCACACAAAATATCGAGACTCTTGACGGAATGGGTGTTCGAAAGATCATCACCCAATGCCCACATTGCTTCAACACTTTGGCTAACGAATACCCACAGCTTGGCGGCAACTACGAGGTACTCCACCACAGTCAGTTCTTGGAAGACCTGATTGATTCGGGGCAACTTGACATGACCGGAGCCAAGCTCGAAGAGCGCATGGTCTACCACGACTCCTGCTACCTAGGTCGCCATAATGACGTGTACATGGCACCTCGCAAGGTACTCGGATCACTCAAGGGAATCGAGATAGTTGAGGCAGAGCGCAACGGCACCAAAGGTATGTGCTGTGGAGCAGGCGGCGCACGCATGTGGATGGAGGAGAGCACGGGCAAGCAAGTCAACGTAGAGCGATCGCAAGAACTCATCGCGACTGGTGCGACTCGCATCGCAACTGCCTGCCCGTTCTGCTACATCATGATTGACGACGGCGTAAAAGCGCAGGGCATGGAAGAGGACCAAGTCAAAGTTGGCGACCTTGCGATGCACGTGCTCGAAGCCTTAGAAAATGCAGATCCACTTGGCGAGCGCGGTTTACAACTCGAGGCCTAGGTGAGGCTCCGGTGAGCGCTCGAGTGCTCATCTGTGAAGATCAGCCACATGTGGCTGATCTCTTAGCAGCAGTGCTTCGCGCAGCCGGTTTTGATGCTCAATCGCTCTCAAGAGTTGAGGGCGTCATAGATGTTCTTTTGCAAGAGTCGGTAGCGGTGCTCTTGGTCTCATTCAGCGGACTCGATGCAGAGGTCAGCTTGGCTCTAGTGAAGCAGCTTCGAGGGCGGCCCGAGCCGACGCTCAGCCAGGCAGGCATTGTGGTCATGAGTAATCAGAAAGCATCTTCAAGTAGCGGGGCCGATGCAGAACTCATCCGGCCAGTTCAAGCACAACATCTCGTTGACGTAGTTACTGAAGTAGCCGCAACCGATTCACTTGCGTTAGAACTCAGAAGAAGCGCCCATTAGCGATCTGGATAGTTTTCTGAGTACTTCGAGGCCACTGCGCCGCTTTGACCCTGATACTTCGACCCCAGATCAGGATGACCATAAGGCCTCTCAGCAGCACGGTCCATCCGCTCAAAAACCATCTGCGCAATTTTCATTCCGGGTCGCAACAGAATTGGCAGATTCGCTACGTTGGACAACTCCAACACGATGACTCCCGAAAATCCGGGATCTACAAAACCCGCTGTGGCATGGACCTGCAGACCCATCCGGCCAAGGCTGCTTTTGCCGTTCACAATGCCAACAATGTCGTCGGGAAAACCAAAACGTTCAGCGGTGTGACCCAGCGCAAACTCGCCCGGGTGCAAGACAAAGGGCTCGCCCACCGCTACCTCGGCAGTCTCCATAAGCTTTTCGTCATGCACCATCGGGTCAATATGTGTGAGACGACTGTTTCGCATGACCCGAAACTGAGTGCCAAGTCGAACATCTACCGAGGCAGGCTGAACAAGGTCACGGTCATAAGGATCAATACTCAGGCGACCCTGATCAACAAGAGCACGAATGGAGGCATCAGCAAGAATCATTGGCTCGCACCGTAGTCCGCTCCGGTTCGTGATTACAGCTAGGGACAGTGACTCAACCACATCCCTAAAAAGCTGATGGTTTGAGTATCGGATTATCTGGCTATGATCAGGGGGTTCTGCGGGTGTAGTTCAATGGTAGAACATCAGCTTCCCAAGCTGAATACCGGAGTTCGATTCTCCGTACCCGCTCTACATAAAGACCCCCGCCACGGCGGGGGTCTTGTTGTTCTGGGGGCACTGGTAGCCGGTCGAACAGGCCGCTATTGCCGGATTTCGGGTTGACCCTCTGCGAGCACGGCCCATGTCTTGCCCGGGTCGAGAGTCAGTGGAGCACCCGCTGCATCACGAAGATTCCACGGATCGGTTCGTTGCCACCGTGCCCACGTCCCCTCCCGAACGGTGCCGCCGGAGAACACCCAGGCTCGCCCAATTCCAACCGAGCGGGCCTCGGGTGAGTTCGCGTCAGCTGGAGAAACACCATATGAGGTTTCAAGGACAACCACGTTCTTCGGTGCCACGGGAGTGCCGTTGGCGTGAAGGTGCTCGCGGTCCCAGACACGTCGACGCCAACCGCCAAGCGATGCATCCCAACTGAACTCTGCTCTCAGTCCCGGATTAGTTACAAAGCCCGCAACTGCAGTCCCACCGGGAGTTGTGCCAGCGGCATGATACTCAAACACTGGCGGCGGCCATACAGGCGGCGCAGGCCGGGACCGCAGAACATCGGTGAATGCGAAGAGGTTATGCGGGTAAGGCCGCTGTTCATCGCGGAACCACGCGTCAGGAACCTCGCCTGGGCCGACTCCCGTCTTCCACGTGGTCTCTGCCAGTATTCGGACAACACCGGGATTTGCCCCCGAGAAGGCGAATAGCGGGTTGCCGAACATCGACAGTAAGTCTGGGTCGGTACTCCTTGCTGAGCGATGCGGACCAATAACCGCAGGAACCTCAGAGTGCCAGACCGCTAGGTACCTGCTCCCCCACTCAATTTTTACCTCATAGATAATGTCAGCGAATTCCAGGCCAACCTGCGGCATAGCTGGGGGCGAGGCATCAATCTTTGACACGATGGCATTGCGCTCTAACGAACTTGCTGAG
>JBBDMQ010000206.1:0-3779 GCA_040878245.1 Microthrixaceae bacterium | reverse complement strand
CGACTCCAGCAAGAGCAAAGCTGCGGAACTTAGCGCGTGGCGTCAGGCCTAACTCTTTGGCTTTCTCAGCACTCATGATGAGCGCAGCCGAAGCCCCGTCACAAATCTGTGAGCTGTTTCCTGCAGTAACTTTGCCATCTTCCATAAACGCAGGCTTGAGATTGCCAAGCCCCTCGGCTGTGGTTCCTGAGCGAATACCCTCGTCACGTGTATGCATCGTGTCGAGCACGGTGACTGCGCCGGTCTCTTTGTCCCGGATTTTTGAGAGTACGGGAATGATCTCGTTATCGAATCTTCCCTGTTCGGTTGCCGCTTCTGCGAGTTGTTGAGAACGAGCGCCGTAGGCGTCAAGGTCTCCACGGCTCAGTCCTGCCTCATTGGCGATGATCTCGGCAGAGAGTCCTTGTCCGACTAGGCCTTTGTTTCCTTCGAGAAGTTCTACCTCGCTATAGCGGTCCCAGGCAGCTCCAAACGGAAAGCCAATGTTTTTGCCAATTGAGCCGCCCATCGGCACCAAGCTCATTACCTCTACACCTGAAGCAATCACCACATCGTATGCACCGGCCATGACGCCTTGGGCAGCAAAGTGATAGGCCTGCTGAGATGATCCGCACTGACGGTCAATAGTGGTTGCGGGGACAGACTCGGGGAATCCGGCAGCGAGCACAGCGTTGCGGCCCACGTTGAGCGCTTGGGCGCCAGCTTGCATGACGCAACCCATGATCACGTCATCAATCAGCGAGGGGTCGAGGCTGTTTCTCTCGGCCAAAGCCTTGAGTGTTTCTGCTGCCAAGTCCACCGGGTGCCACCCAGCAAGTGCGCCGTTGCGTTTACCGCCAGCGGTACGAACCACATCAATGATGACTGCCTCAGGCATAGCTGCTCCTTAGTCCCCAAAAACAGTCAACTTGACCGTTCAGTCAAGAGTCTGTTCCTTTCTGCGCCCTAGGTCAAAGCGCGCCGTGCAGAGGGCACGTTTCTGGCGCTAAACTCGGAAGTCCGTTGGGCTACCTAGTTCTTCGGACCGGTTAGATTTGTGAAGATCAAACTTACTTGCACAGGGGATGAGATGACCACGCTGACTTGCGAAGAAATCAATGAGATGGTTGCCGGGCGAACGGTAGCAACAGAATTTCTCACCACACTCGCAGCGCACGGTGACCGCACCGCAATGCGCTGGATGACTGCAGAACAGTCTTGGGATTCGATGACCTTCAACGAGATGGCTGATCGGGCTGCTCGAGCCGCTGCAGGACTGCGTGCTCTCGGGGTTGAGCCGGGTGATCGTGTGTTGCTCATGATGCGCAATATCCCAGAGTTTCACTACTTGGATCTAGCAGCGCTGTTCCTTGGAGCCACACCTGTATCTATCTACAATTCTTCCTCCTCAGATCAAGTGGCTTATTTAGCTGGTCATTGTGGTGCCAAGGTGGCGGTTATCGAAAATGAGGGCTTCTTATCGAAGTTCCTTGAAGTGCGAGATGGTCTAAAAGAACTCACTAGCATCGTGGTTCTTCATGCGCCTGCCGAATTGCCCGATGCGGTGTTTGGCCCCGAGGTGTTGACCGACCCCGCCCCGATTGACCTAGTCGAGGCTGCAAAAATCGGCTCACCTCAGGACCTTGCCACCATCATTTACACCTCGGGAACCACTGGACAGCCCAAGGGCGTCATGCTGTCGAACTACAACGTGGTGTGGACCATGGAAGCCTTCTTGCCGGTCTACGGGTGGACCAGAGATGACCTAGTTGGCAAAAAAGTTGTCTCATATCTTCCCATGGCACATATTGCTGAGCGCATGGTGTCTCATTACATGCTGCTTGGTGCAGGCATCGAGGTATCGACCTGCCCCGAGACCTCGCAACTCACGGCGTTTCTTGGTGAGGTTCACCCCAATATCGTCTTTGGAGTACCAAGGGTCTGGGAGAAGCTGTACGCAGGTGTCACTGCTGCGCTCTCATTGGATCCAGAGAAGGCCGAAAAGTTTAATGAGGCCGTTGAGGCTGCAAAGCCGCTCAAAGAGAAAATCACTTGGGGTACCGCCACAGAGGATGAGATTGCGACCTATCAGTTCCTTGACGACGTAGCCTTTAGCACGGTTCGCCAACTTGTTGGCCTTGACCAGTGTGAGGTTGCGGTTACTGGCGCTGCTCCAATCCCTGCACAACTCATTACTTGGTTCCGCACCATTGGCGTTCCCCTCGCCGAGGTATACGGCATGAGCGAGAACACCGGACCGATGACCTTTGAGCGATTCAAGGTCAAGGCTGGCACGGTAGGCAAGGCCCTGCCTGGGGTTGAACTCGCTATCTTCCCCGACGGAGAAGTCTGCTGTCGCGGCGGCTTGGTCTGTGAGGGGTACCTCAATGACCCCGAAAAGACTGCCGAGGCAATTGACGCCGAAGGTTGGTTGCATTCGGGGGACATTGGCGTGATTGATGAAGACGGTTACTTGAGCATTGTTGACCGCAAGAAAGAACTCATCATTACTGCTGGCGGCAAAAATTTGTCGCCCGCCAACCTAGAGGCTTCGCTCAAGACCGTTCCGTTGATCGGTCAAGCAGCAGTCATCGGCGATAACCGTCCGTTTGTTTCCGCCCTAGTGGTCATTGATGGAGAAGTCGCACCCGGTTGGGCTGCACGCAATGGAATTGAGTTCACCAGCCTCGAGGCCTTCGCCGCACTGCCCGAAGTAGTTGAGGCCATCAATGCGGGTGTGGTTGAGGCTATGTCTGGCTATAACGGTGCTGAGTCTGTCAAGAAGGTTTTCATTCTGACCGAAGAGTGGATGCCCGATTCTGAGTTGCTCACCCCGACCTCAAAGCTCAAGCGAAGAGGCGTGAACGAGGTGTTTGCTCAAGAGATTGAGTCGCTCTACGCCAAGTGAGTATTGGCGTCGCAGCACCTAGCCTGGCTAGTAACTCGCTGATGTAGTAACTCGCTGATGCTGTAACTCGCTCATGCAGAAGGGAACTGAGCTTCTAGGCTGTGGGCAACAAGCCCGGGAACAAGTTATTAATTGCATCTAGTAATGCCGCTTGGGCCACTGAGCCAAGAGATGCACCCAAGTTGCCGAGTTGCTCCAGAATTGGTCGAAGCGCAGGGTCAAGATTCGGGTTCGCAAGGAGCTGTTCGTTCAATAGCGGGTTGGAGTTGATCACGGCGCTAAAGATCAGCGCCAAGATCCCTGCGTTGCCGGGGTTGGCAATGATTGGGGCGATCCCATCGGGGTCGATCTGGTCGAGCAACTCATTCAGGTTGACTGTTACCTCGGGGCTAATTACAAATTTCAGATCAGAGATAGACCCGAGTAGAGCTTGCACCAAAGCACCCACAGCTCCTGCGGCCAAGCTATTTAGGTCTACGGATTTCAACAGCAGTCCTATCAATGCTGCAGGATCAATTGAGCCGATGGCCAGAGAATCCCGAACGGACTGCGGACTCGAAAGCACTGCCTGTCCGATTTGTTCAATCTGAACACCCGACAGGCCGAGTTGCTGAAACGTTGCAGGGCTCAGGCTAAACAGGGCGGCTAGTCCTGCGGTGTCTAGCGTAGAGACTTGGGCTAGAAGTTGAGGGTTCGCTGAAATTTGGCTGAGTATCGAAGCGAATGTTTCCGGAGCACCAGCAAGTAGCGCAGCATTAGATGCTGTGCTTACTGAAGCTGGAGCAGTTGGCTGAATTGTGGTTGTTACAGGTGCCGCCTGCATCATGGTCGAGGTAGGCAACGCATCGCTATCCAGTGCGCTTTGAGTAGAAACCTGAGTGGTATCTGCCGT
>JBBDMQ010000205.1:0-3788 GCA_040878245.1 Microthrixaceae bacterium | reverse complement strand
GTCTCGTCATGTCCTCGATCGCATCACCATCCGTGGGGCTCGCGAACACAACTTGTGTGACGTGTCGCTTGATCTTCCTAGAGACCAGCTCATTGTATTTACCGGATTGTCTGGTTCGGGTAAGTCTTCGCTTGCTTTCGACACAATCTATGCAGAGGGGCAGCGCCGATACGTGGAGTCGCTCTCTTCGTATGCTCGGCAATTTTTGGGGCAAATGGACAAGCCCGATGTTGACGTTATCGAAGGACTCTCTCCAGCAATTTCAATTGATCAAAAGTCTGCCTCTCGCAACCCGCGTTCCACAGTTGGAACTGTGACCGAGGTATACGACTATCTGCGATTGTTGTTTGCGCGTGTTGGAGTTCCTCATGACCCAGAGACCGGTGAGGCTCTGGTCCGTCAAACACCGCAACAGATTGTTGACCGCATATTGGCATTACCTGAGGGCACCCGGTTTCAGGTGCTTGCCCCTGTGGTGAGGGGTCGTAAAGGTACCTATGAACAGCTTTTTGTTGACCTTGCAGGGCAAGGGTTTGGTCGAGTCCGGGTCAATGGTGAGGTGCATGAACTGCCAGTTGAGCTAGATCTAGCGCGCTATGAGCAACACACCATTGAGGTCATTGTTGACCGCTTGGTTCTGAGAGAGGGTATGGAGCGGCGACTCACAGACTCGATGGAAACAGCACTGACGCTTGCTGAAGGGGTAGCTCAAATCGAACTACTTCCTGCCAAGGACGCGGCGGAGAATGCGGAATCAGAAACCCTGACCTTTTCAGAGAAACTGGCGCGTCCATCTGATGGCAAGAGCTTTGAAGAGCTCGCACCAAGAAACTTCTCGTTCAACACTCCTTATGGGGCCTGCACCGCTTGCGATGGTTTGGGGACTTTGTTCGAGGTGGACCCCGAACTAGTGGTTCCAGACCCAGAGCTTTCGGTCGCAGCAGGAGCTTTAGCTCCATGGTCTTCTGGCCACGCAAAGTACTTTCATCGGCTCCTTGAGTCGGTATGCGAGGAGTTCGATATTGAGATCAATGCTCCTTTCGAGAATCTGCCTCGTCAGCAGCAGACTTTGTTGCTGTACGGCGTAGAAGACTCGGCACGGATAGCAGTAAAATTCAAAAATCGATATGGCCGAACGCGTAGCTATTCGGCCACATACGAGGGTGTGATCCCGTATCTCAAACGTCGCCATAGTGAGGCTGAAACGGATTCCTCACGCGATGCTGTCGAGGGGTATATGCGCCTTGTTCCCTGCGCAGCCTGTCAGGGTGCCAGATTGAACCCGTATGCGCTAGCAGTCACCGTAGATGAGCTCAATATGCATCAGCTCTGCAGCTTGTCTATTGCAGAAGCCACTGACAAATTGCTGCATCTTCAACTTGATGATCGTCAGACTTTGATTGCCGAGCGAATCCTCAAAGAAATCAATGTTCGGTTGAAATTTCTATGCGACGTGGGCCTGGACTATCTGTCGCTTGCCCGCTCGGCAGCGACGCTGTCTGGTGGCGAAGCTCAGCGAATCCGTTTGGCTTCGCAGATCGGTTCCGGACTTGTCGGGGTTCTCTACGTACTTGATGAGCCGTCAATTGGGCTACATCAGCGAGATAATCACCGTCTGATAGAGACGCTTATCCGTTTGCGCGATCTGGGAAATACTGTGGTTGTCGTCGAACACGATGAAGACACCATTCGCATAGCAGATCACATCGTTGATGTTGGCCCTGGGGCAGGCGAACACGGCGGAAGAGTTGTGCATTCCGGCAGCTTCAAAGGCTTACTTCGTGCCAAGGAGTCTGTCACGGGTCAGTACCTGTCTGGCAAACGTTCAATACCACTTCCAGAGATTCGTCGCGAGCCAGGTAAGGAATGGTTACGCATTCAAGGTGCTCGCGAGCACAACCTCCGAAACATCAATGTCGATATTCCATTGGGTTGCTTTGTAGCTGTGACGGGTGTGTCTGGATCTGGCAAGTCAACTCTGATCAACGACATCCTGATGCGGTCACTCATGCAACAGATCTACGGCTCCAAGATTCCTCCCGGGTTACATAAGCGAATTGAGGGTCTTGATCAGTTAGACAAGGTCATAGATATTGATCAGTCGCCGATTGGACGTACGCCACGGTCAAATCCGGCGACGTATACCGGAGTGTTTGACCACATCCGAAAGCTGTTTGCTCAGACTTCCGAGTCAAAGGTTCGTGGGTATCTTCCAGGCCGCTTCAGCTTCAATGTGAAGGGCGGGCGATGCGAAGCATGTTCAGGCGATGGCAACATCAAGATTGAAATGCATTTTCTGCCCGATATCTATGTGCCCTGCGAGGTTTGTGGAGGTGCCCGGTACAATAGAGACACCCTTGAGGTGACTTTCAAGGGACTTAATATTTCTCAGGTGCTTCACCTGCCCTGCGAAGAGGCCTTGGAGTTCTTCTCAAACCAGCCCACTATTGCTCGCCATATGCGAACGTTGGTTGATGTGGGCCTTGGGTATGTTCGGCTCGGCCAACCAGCCACTACCTTGTCTGGTGGCGAGGCGCAGCGAGTCAAGCTTGCCTCTGAACTTGCAAAAAGATCCACTGGCCACACCATCTATTTGCTTGACGAGCCAACTACAGGGCTGCATTTTGAAGATATTCGTAAACTGCTGACCGTACTTTCTCGACTCGTGGATCAGGGCAATACCGTCTTGGTCATTGAGCACAATCTGGATGTCATCAAGACTGCCGACTGGGTGATCGACCTAGGCCCCGAGGGCGGTCGAGGAGGCGGCTCAGTGGTGGCAGAAGGGACTCCCGAGACAGTCGCCGCAGCAGAATCTAGCTACACCGGAAAGTTCTTAGCCCCATTGCTCGAGGGTAGGCGTAGCTAAGCCCTAGAAGAAGTTCTAGGTGATTTCCAGCATTCTCTCTAGGGCTACCCGAGCCCAGTGAGCATCCTCGGGATTGACCATAATTCTGTTGCGCACGGTGCCGGCTACCAAGCTCTCTAATGTCCACGCTAAATGTGGAGCATCAATGCGAAACATTGTTGAGCATGGGCAAATCAGAGGGTCGAGTGATACCACGGTCTTGTCTGCATGCTCATTGTTAAGTCTTTGAACCAGGTGAATCTCTGTACCCACACCAATAACTGCACCGGCCGGCGCAGCTTGGACTGCTCGAATAATGAAGTCAGTTGAGCCCACTTGATCAGCAAGCTCGCAGGCCTCATAAGAACACTCGGGATGCATAACGACGATGCCTTCTGGGTGCTGCGCTCTAAATGCCCGAATGTGCTCCGGAGTAAACCGCTGATGTACCGAGCAATGACCTTTCCAGAGTAAAAAAGTGCAACTTTTGAGCTCTACTTCTGTCAGGCCACCCAGCTCTAACCTTGGGTTCCATACCGCCATATCAGAGTGGTTGAAACCCATCTGAAACCCGGTATTTCTTCCGAGATGCTGATCAGGAAAGAACAGCACTTGCTTGCCCTTCGGACCATCCGGTCTATGCAGAGCCCAGTCGAGTACCGCCCGGGCGTTCGTCGAGGTGCAAACTGCCCCCCCCTTCTTGCCAACAAAGGCCTTCAGATTTGCCGCCGAGTTCATATAGGTAATCGGAACCACACGTTCAATATCAGTGACCTCAGCTAGAGCATCCCAAGCCTCTTCCACTGAATCAATATCGGCCATATCGGCCATTGAGCACCCAGCGTTCAGGTCGGGCAGGATGACCTGTTGGTGTTCGGCGGTCAAGATATCGGCCGCCTCGGCCATGAAGTGCACCCCACAAAACACTATGTATTCGGCC
>JBBDMQ010000204.1:0-3791 GCA_040878245.1 Microthrixaceae bacterium | reverse complement strand
GGTTCGATTCCCCTCGTCGCCTCAGCTGATGGGCTCTATCGGGCAGGTTGTCCGATAGAGCCCATTGTTCATTGTGTTTAGCACTTGAGGTAATCCATGAGTTGCAGATGTGATTTTCTCAGCTAAATGGATCTGCTGTAGGTGGATCAGTTGTTCATCTGAGGCAAACTAGAGCGGTGTCAATCCCCGAACACCCTTGGTCTGCCCCCGGAACTCAAATTTCTGGCACAGCGGGCAGTCCACCTGAAGTGAGTTTCATGCAGGGCTCTCCGCTTGGGGGTGCCGTGCCGGTGGCGGTAACAGTGCCCGCTAAGTCTGATCGTCGTGATCTTTTGCTGACAGCTGCGCTGCTCGTTCTGGCACTTCTCGCAGGTGCTTCGAGCCTTTTGCCTTGGCGTGACTATGCATTTAGGTACGGCACCCGTGCGCTTGAAACAGGATGGGCAGGTGCAAACGGAGGGTTAGGCCGAGGTTGGATCACGGTGCTCGGTGCAGTGCTTCTCGCAGTTGCGGGAGTGTTGATTGCCGCCGAACGTGGGCGCGCAGGCAGAGTCTTAGCAGTGCTCACAGGCCTCGCTTTGGTAGTAGTTGCCATTGCCGAGTGGGGCCTTGGGGCTGGAGGCAGCCGTAGCGGCCCTGGTACGGGAATCTGGCTGGAGTTTGTTGTTGGTATTACTGCAGTGCTGGTAGTAGGAGTCCTAGGGCCAGCAGATCCTGCAAAGTAGATCCGCCAGTGGTCATCCTGACCTGCTGTGCTCAGATGTTGCCAAGCCCTGAACTCCTGCTAGATTCTCCACGCCTAGGGCGTATAGCTCAGTTGGCTAGAGCGCTTCCTCGACACGGAAGAGGTCCGCAGTTCGAGTCTGCGTACGCCCACAACACGAAACCCCTGCTACGGCAGGGGTTTCGACGTTTTAGCCCCGAGGTATTGTCTGCATGTAACGGCGGCACCCGTGATCTAGTGGCGTTCTGCCTGCGCTCAGGGTGACCCTTTGGGGAAGCAGGTTGGCGGAGCGCATCTCAGGCTTGATGATCCATCCGGGCAAATTGCGTTTCCCCAGAGGAGTCCTTTATCGCCGCATTTCGCGTACAAAGATCCAGATCAGCCACAAGCCTCCGGTGATGATGACTAAAAAGCAGTCCAAAAAGAGATTTACGCAGCCATATTTGTTACTCATTGTTATCTCCCCGTTGATTGATGTGTCCGCAAAAACAGCGGCAGTTTTATCAAGTGATTTGAGTCACCTACCCTGCGGCTCACAATGTCATCCTCTATCCCAAATACAAGAGTGACATGTAGGTTGAGCATTTTCAATCTTTAGAGGTGATCCCGTCGACGAGTGAGTTGTCGCTAGCTCAAGGTTGTCTCGCTACGACTTACTCAGTCATTCACTCAGATTGATTGCAGCCACTTATCTCGCAGCAGGATCAATACTGTGAGCGAGACCAGCAAAAGCACCAAGCTCAGTGCAATCGCAGCATTGGGATTTGAATCAAGTTGGGCGTAAATCGCCAGTGGCAATGTCTGCGTCCGTCCAATGATATTGCCCGCAAAGGTAACCGTGGCTCCGAACTCGCCCAAGGCTCGAGCCCAGGCCAGAACAGTTCCAGCAATAATGCTTGGAGCGACTAGGGGCAATGTGACCCTCCGCAAGGTTTCGCTCTGCCCGGCGCCCAAGGTACGTGCAACATCCTCAAGTTGCCTGTCCATAGAACGCAGACCCGCCTCAACGGTGATGACAAAAAAGGGCAACGCTACAAATGTCTCAGCCAAAACCACGCCCCATGTATTAAACGTCAACTGAACGCCAAATAGGTTGTACAGGGACTCCCCGATGATCCCGGTACGAGAGAACGCCGTGAGTAACGCTATGCCTCCTACAACCGGAGGAAGGACTAACGGTAAAAGAATCAGACCTCGAAGGAAAGCGGTTCCCCAGCCCCTGCCTTGTGCAAGTACCCATGCCAGTGGAAACCCAAAGATCACAGCCAACGCAGTGGCACTCAGCGAGCACCCCACTGACAACCGAAGGGCGCTGAGTGACTCGGGTAGCGTTAGGTCTGCAATAAGCGTGGACCAAGAGGCCTTGCGAAGCAGACCGAGCAGCGGAAGGGCAAAGAACAGCAACCCGACTGCGGCAAGCCCTGGAATGAGTAGCCGCCTTTGCCTATGCGAATCCCGACTCATGGCAGGAGAAACCCTGCTTGGGAGAGGAATTTTTGCCCGGGCTTCGACAGAATGAACTCAATAAATGCCCGAGAAAGCGCATTATTTGAGTCGTCTGTGCTCTTGCCTACCTGAGCGATCCAATAGGTGCTGTCAACGTTGTATTTGGCATCAATGGGCACGCTCAAAACCTGCTGTGCCGAGTTCGGACTGCCTTGTGCACTCAGAGCAGCAAGAGCGTCAGTGACATAAACAATTCCAGCAACTGCATCGCCTTCTGTCACTGCTCGCAATGTGGTGCTTGCGTCTGTTCCGCGAGTGATTCGGCTTTCTGGGATTCTCACACCTGCCGTTGCCAACGCCTGCTCGGCGTACTTGCCGCATGGCGCAGTCACTACGCACATCGCAATAGTCGATACATCTGCAAGGTCTGCCAATTCGGCCAAAGATGACACCTTGTCCTTGGCATTGCTTTGCGTCACTAACGCAAGTTGATTTCTTGCAAATGCCTGCGCCGGCTCGAGGATGAGTCTGGCAGCAGACAGTTCTGTCATTGATTCAAGATCGGCAAATGCTGCAATCTGAACAGGTGCGCCCTGTTTGATTTGCTCTGATAGTTGGCTTGAGGACGCAAAGTTAAGCGTTACTTGAGCTTGGGGATTGGCGCGCATAAATGCGTCGCTTATCTGCGTGAAGACGAGCCTCAGACTTGCTGCTGCCGACACGAGAATACTCCCGGAAACCTGGTCCGACTCTCTTGGTTGCGGGTCTGCGCCAGGGCTCTGGCTCTGCGTGGTGCTGCTACATGAAGTCGCTAGGATCGCAACAAAGATAACCACTGCGAGCCAAGCCTTGAGGGGAGAGAACCGACAACTAGACACGGGGTAATTCGACTGTCACGTTGGTTGATTTCACCGCAGCAGTTGCCAGATCTCCCGGTTGCAGATTGAGTTCGTCGGCAGCTTCGCGTGTCATCATCGAAACTAAGCGATGAGGCGGGGCATGGATTTCAACAACTGCTACCAACTTGTCACGCTCAACACTGGTGATGATTCCAGTAAAACGGTTGCGAGCCGATTGCTGTAAGACAGACTCCGGCTCATACGCACTACTTTGATTGCGCAGGTACTCAGCCAATGATGCACCGTCAATGGTCCGAGTTCGGCCCTCCCTTTCGGAGCTCCTCAACCGTCCTTCATCGCACCACCTACGGACCGTATCCGGACTGACTCCAAGAATTTCGGCCACTTGGCTGAGTTTGTAACTTGCCATGGAGTACATGATAGCTGAATAGTTATTTGCATACCGAATAACTAGAAAATGCTGTGTATACGTTATTTTATGAAATCTTTACCGGTATTTGCAATTCACTGAAAGCTTATTCAGTTCTGACTTTGCAGCGAGTTTGCTCTGCTATTCAGTGCGCTAGGTTTCATGCTCATGGGTACTTCATATCGATTCCATCCATCAACCGTGATTATGAGAGTGCTGCTTGGACTTCTTGCCGGAGTTGGTCTTGTGTTGATCGCATCTTCCTGCAGTAGCGATGAGCAGTCTGCCGATGGCGCAACCTCGACCGCTCCCAAATCAAGTCAGTCAAATGCTGCGCATAACGCTGCAGATG
>JBBDMQ010000203.1:0-3794 GCA_040878245.1 Microthrixaceae bacterium | reverse complement strand
CAACCGAGAAGTAGTTCACATGTGGTGACTCAGTGTCAAGGATGCTCGGCGGAGTAACTAGCATAAAATGAAACCGGTTTCTAGTGTGTTGAACACACCCACCTGCTTCCGCGCTCAAACAAATGAGGCCCCATGAGTACTGCAACAGAAGAGCACTACACAATAATTTCGGCAGATTGTCATGCTGGGGGCAGCCATGAGATGTACCGCGAGTATCTCGACCCGGCATATGTTGCCGAGTTCGACGCTTGGCGGGAAAAATACAGAAACCCGTTTCGTGATCTGCAAGATGGCGGTCGCCTTCGTAACTGGGATGACGATCGCCGCAACAGCGATCTGCAGGCAGACGGCATCGTGGCCGAAGTCGTATTCCCCAATACTGTGCCGCCGTTTTTCCCTAGTTTCGTCCTGTTTGCCCGTCCGCCCCGACCTGAGGAGTTCGCGCAGCGGCTTGCCGGCATCCGAGCGCACAACCGCTGGATGGCCGATTGGTGCGCCAGATTCCCAGAGCGGCGTGCGGGGATTGGGCAGATTTTTCTTAACGATGTCGATGAAGCCATCAAAGATGTTCAGTGGATTCACGCCAACGGCTTGCGCGGCGGCGTTTTAATTTCTTCGGTTCCTCCCGATGTGGACTGGTTGGCGCCGTTGTACGACCCTATCTATGACCCGTTATGGCAAGTGTGCGAGGACCTTGGCGTGGTAGTCAACAGTCACGGTGGCACTGGTCTGCCTGACTATGGACGTTATCCAGCCTCGGCTCTGCTGATGATTAACGAAGTGACCTTTTACTCGCAAAGGCCGTTTGTTCAGTTGCTGACCTCGGGGGTATTTGAGCGTTTCCCAAAACTCAAGTTTGTGATGACCGAGATGGGTTGTGCGTGGATTCCACCGATGCTTGATCAGTTAGACCGCATTCTCGGCCAGATTAGAGACACTGGCCGTGTTGGGGAGCTTCGCTTTGCCGAGGAGCACGTATTGCCTCGCTCAGCCACCGAGTACTTCAAGCAAAACTGCTGGGTGGGTGCAAGCCAGCCCGGAGCAGATGACGTAGCGGCCCGACATGTGATTGGTCTAGACAAATTCATGTGGGGGAGCGATTACCCGCATAACGAAGGTACGTGGCCGCATACCAGAGAAGCCCTCCGGCAACGTCTGCATGACGCTCCTGAGTCGGAGATGCGCAAGATTCTTGCAGGAAATGCCGCCGAACTTTATGGATTTGACCTAGCAGCCCTTGCTCCGTTGGGGCAGCAGTTTGGTCCTTGGATTGCGGACCTTGCTACACCTCTAGAGAAGTTGCCCGATCATCCTTCAGAGGCACTTCTGCGCTAGAAAGCAGTTTCTCAAGTACAGTTGAGAATCATTCAGAAGTCTGCGGAGATCCTTAAACTCCCTGACTCTAGATAAAGGCGCAGAGAGAGGGTTAGTTGTGAAAATAAGTAATAGGTCACAGAGCGTGTTTGTCCTAGCAGTCTGCGTGGCAGCTTTATCCCTTTTTGCCGCCGCCTGCAGTTCTGATGAAGAAAAAGTTGAGTCCTCGACGACCACTGCAGAAGCCGGAGCAGACGCAGCCACAAACACCACAGAAAACCCCTATGGATCTGCAACACCAATAGATCCGCCTGCTCCGGGTGAGGCAATACTTACTGTTACAGGCCCGAAAGGAGAGGAAGGGTACTCCTTAGAGCAGCTTGCAGCCCTCAGTCCGCAGACCGTTACCATTACAGAACCGTTTGTTAAAAAGACTCAGGTATTTACCGCAATTCCGATGGAGTCTCTGTTTACTCCCGCAGGCATAACGGGCAATCAAATGGTAGACACCACTGCAATAAACGACTACGAATATTTAGCCACCGCAGAAAGCTTTGTGGATGGCAAAGCCCTTCTCGCCTATGAACTCGATGGCAACCCAATTCCATATGATCAAGGTGGTCCAGTGCGAATCATCTTCGCAGATGATGCTCCTGGGGCTTCAAATCTTGATGCTTGGAATTGGAGCCTGCGTTCTATCAGCGCAAATTAGCGTTTATGGAAAGTAAAGCTCTGCAGCACAGTGCGACTGACAGTGGTACAGCATTGAAGCGAGTCTTTGGCCCAATTCCAGTTGCTCTGTCGCTGATCGTGCTGTGCGGGGTCATTGGGCTTCTATTGCTCTCAATTCAAGACGGGCGCGCTAGCGATCAGGTTTTCCAAAGGCTGAACCGCTCGGATTCTCCTCTGCAAGTAGCAAGTGCTACTTCACGAGACACAATTAACCTGGCGCAAATAACAAGAGCTTGGACCGTAGGTTCGGGTACTCGCCGTGATGTTCAAATTGCACGTGCGGGTTTAGCGAATCGGCTGAACGTGACCGACAGCTTTGGTGTTAAAGGAGGTGAAGCGTTCGACTCGTTTTTTGGACAACCTCTTGATGAATTCGATCAAGCTTTTGCAGGCGCTCCATCGGGCAGCCTGCCCGTGGAAGACCAAGATGTCTGGGCCGACATCATGACCGAGCCGCTCCGCAACTTAGAGGATGCCGCCAAACAAGTTCTTACGAAGCAGCAGTATCTTGCTGATGGAAACGCTCTCGAGATTGTGAATGAGAATAAACAGCTGTCATGGTTGCAACTCCTCGTAGCAATTGCAGTTGTTGCGGTTTCAGGGCTGCTGTTCGTCCTCGTGTGGACGGTAGCGCGTCGTAATTTTCGCCGGGCAAACAAAATCCTGAGCGATGAGCAAGCACAACTCAAACGATCTTTGTTCGAGATTGAGCAACTGAAGGAGTTTGGGAACGACGAAAGCCGCATTTTGCAACTCGTCCTCTCGGGCTCATCACTTCAAAGCGTGTTTTCAGAGATTGCTGATCTTGCTTCGATATATTCAGCAGGCCGGCCATTTCGAGTTTCACTTGATGGCGTTGAAAGCCGATCAGGTGAATTTCTTGGGCATGAGATTTTGGAGATGTCTTGGCCCTTTGAGATTGAGCGATCGAAGAAGACTGGTGTGGTTCAGAAATTCCTCTGGCGGGCGGAAATTGAGGAGCACGACCTTCTTGCCCGGCCGGAATCCACAGCGTCAAATATTGATATTGGACGCCGCTGCGCGGAACTGGCACAGATTGCAGCCAGCGATAGCTGGGCTCGCCAAAAACTCAAATATGAAGCTTCCCATGATCCCCTCACGGGGCTTTGTAATCGAGCATTTCTCGAGCAGCGAATGTCTCATGTACTAGATGAGCGCAATTCTGGGGGCACCGGAGTAGCCCTTATTTTCTGCGATATTGACCGCTTTAAGTTGGTCAATGATTCCCTTGGGCATAAGGCAGGCGATCGTTTGCTGGTAAATCTTGCGGAGTGGCTTCGTTCGGCTGTTGACGGTTTCTTACGATCCCCGTCTGGTAAAGCCACCGATATCTTGCTTTCTCGTTTTGGCGGCGATGAGTTTGTGCTGCTTTGTACCTCTGATCATGTTATCGAGGCTGCGTTAGCGCTTGGACTTCGAATCAGTGAACTATCAAGGCGCCCGATTCAACTTGAGGGAATCGAAACATTTACCGACATGAGTATTGGCATTGCAGTTGCGAATGATCAGGCCAACACTGTGGAGAGCCTTCTGCGTAATGCAGACGTGGCCATGTATCGCTCCAAGGCACTTGGCTTAGGAGGGCCAGTGTTGTATTCCGGAGAGGATGAGACTGACAGGCTTGAGCACCTTCAGACCAATACATTGCTGCGACGTGCATTTGAGCGCGATGAGTTTCGTTTGCACCTGCAACCGATTATTGAGTTCTCCACACTTCGGGTTGTGGG
>JBBDMQ010000202.1:0-3827 GCA_040878245.1 Microthrixaceae bacterium | reverse complement strand
TGGCGATATATTAAAAGAAAACTGTCTACGAAATTCAGGAAAGTTGTTTTCGAGCAACCCATTTGGTTTGCAAGCTACGAAACCCTCCCGCTACTCCACCCGGGGCGAGCAGCATAAGAACAATCAACAACACCCCTAGGATAACCGCCCGGGCGGGCTGAATCCGATCTGGCATCTGCTGCACGAGAACATCAGAGAAAAGCCCGTAAAAAGCTGCGCCGATTGCAGGACCGATGATGCTTGCGGCTCCACCAACCACAACAGCCACCAAAATATAAACCGACAAAACAATGGTGAACGAACTTGGGTAGAGCTGGCCTTGATCCAAGGCAAATAGCGACCCACCGATACCAGCTATTGCTGCGCTTAAACCAAAGGTCAGGATCTTGACACGAGAGATGGGAATCCCCGAGGACTCAGCAGCTACCTCGTTATCTCGAACAGCTACTAGTGACCTACCAACGCGGCTTTTGATCAGATTCCGAGACAACACAAAGACCAGAACAGTGACGCCAAGAAACAGGAAGTATTTCCACTGGTCATTTTCAAGACCTGCAAAAGGCGACTCTAAACGAATCGGGCGTTCCCTCATCTCTCCCCGGTAAAGCTGAGGGCTGGTGATTTGTAGTCCGCCACTGCCCCCAGTTATTGAACTGAACTGCTCAATAAGCAGAGGGAACAACGTTGCTACTGCCAATGTCACCAGGGCTAAATACAGCCCCTTAATCCGAAGTGCGGGGAGACCGATCAGAAGTCCAATAAAGAAACAAACCACTGCAGCCGCCGCCGAAGCGACAAATAACGGAACACCAAACTCGGTAATTAAAATGCCAGTTGTGTAGGCACCGATCCCAAACAGTGCACCGTGTCCAACTGAAATTTGCCCGTTGTAACCGGTCAACAAATTAAGCCCGCAGGCTGCAATTGCAAGCGTCATCCAAGAACCAAACTGCTCCACTCGAAACGATGGGAACTCGAAAGGCAGGATGGCCAGAATCACAAACAGAACTATCCAAGGTGCTACCTTCAAGGCCCATTTCTGAGGACTGCGAGGGCCAGACTGACCCGCAAGCCGAGCGCTCGTCATACTCGAGTCACCTGCTTTTTGCCGAAAAGCCCTTCAGGCCGAAAAAGTAATACTGCGAGAATAAGAATGAAGGCAGGTGCGAGCGGCATCTTCTCAAAAATTGTTATGTAACGGGGCATCACCGAAGACAACGCACCCACCACAAATCCTCCGATAACAGCACCCACTAGCGAGTCGAAGCCACCCAAGGTGATAGCTGCAAATCCGAAGATCAAAGTGAGTTGCATCAGGTTGGTCCCCAACCCAAGGTTGGGAGCGATGAACACCCCAGCCACAGTGCCAACTGCAGCTGCGAGCCCCCATCCGAGCATCAGCAAACGCGGAACTGGAATCCCGACTAGTGATGCCGACTCAGAGTTTGAAGCAACGGCTCGCATTGCTAAGCCAACTTTGGTGTGCTGAAAGAGGAGATAAAACAACAACACCATGACACCTAAGACCAAAACGGCGCCGATCTTTTGCCAGGCAACCGCCACTCCAAAAACAGTGACCTGCCCTCTTCCAAAGAGTGGTGGCAAGCTTCTATCAAGTGTTCCCCAGATCAACTGAGCAGCACCATTCACTCCTAGAAACAGGCCGATGGTGACAATCACAACCGCAAGCGGCTTTTGATGAGGGTCTCCGACGGGCCGAACGGCTACTTGATGCACCAGAGCGCCAACTCCAAAACCACCAACCATGCCACCAAGAATTGCGAGCCACATCGGTAAGCCAACGTTCCAAAGGGTCCACACAATGAAGGTTGAAAACATGGCCATCTCGCCTTGCGCAAAATTCAACAGGCCAGTTGAACGATAGATAACGACCAGGCCAAGACCCAACATCGCATATACGGCGCCATCACCAATTCCTACAAGCAGGATCTGCAGAAAGTCCCTCACGAATGCGACCCTATGGTTTCCGAATCGCCCACAGTCCTACCCACAGTTCCACCCACAGTTCCACTCACAGTTTTATTTGGTTGTGAACTCTCTTGCGCTGAACTCATGACATCACACTCCTAGGTAGGCTTTCTGGATTGCAGGATCACCCTGAAGTTCAGCAGCAGCACCCGCAATGACAATCTTTCCGGCCTCAAGAACGTAGGCCCGAGCGGCAAAGTCCAAAGCAAGGTTCGCATTCTGTTCAACAAGAAGCACTGCGGTAGCCGTGGACTCTGTAATTTCTCGCAAGCGGTCAAAGACCTCATGTGTCACCAAAGGCGCTAGACCCAGCGAAGGCTCATCAAGTAGCAACAACTTAGGCCGGGACATCAAGGCCCGAGAGATTGCCAGCATCTGCTGCTCTCCACCAGACATTGAACCGGCCACCTGATCACGGCGCTCCCCAAGACGAGGAAACGCATCAAACCAACGTTCAATATCTGACTCAATTTCATCGTCCGAACGAACAAAAGCGCCGATCCGAAGGTTCTCCTCCACAGTCAGCGAGGTGACCGTTCCACGTCCTTGTG
The DNA here is from genome assembly GCA_040878245.1 of Microthrixaceae bacterium. GTDB lineage: Bacteria > Actinomycetota > Acidimicrobiia > Acidimicrobiales > Microtrichaceae > IMCC26207. Next base: position 1,287 of record JBBDMQ010000202.1, on the reverse strand, counting down.
GCACATGAGCAATGCCACGTTTTACTAATTGATCAGGTCTTCGCCCGACAACAGACTCTCCGAGGAACTTCACCTGCCCTGTTGCTGCGATCATGCCCGAGATCGCACGAAGCGTGGTGGTCTTACCCGCACCGTTTGCGCCGAGGACCACTACAACCTCCCCCGGGTCTACCACAAGGTCTACGCCAAAAAGCACCTGCACAATTCCATAACCAGCACCAAGTCCCGACACCTCAAGAAGATGACCTGCCGAGCTCACGCCGCCACCTGCCGAGCTCACGCCGCCACCTGCCGAGCTCACGCCGGGGCCCCTAAATAAGCAGCGATGACCACCGGGTCTTCAGCAACCTCAGCCGGGGTCCCCTCAGCAATCTTTCGGCCAAGATCCATCACCACCACCTTCTGCGAGATTGCCATCACCATTGACATGTGATGTTCGACTAGTAAGACAGTCAGCGAGAACTCTTCCCGAATCTGCTGGATGAGCACTCCAAGCTCATCAACTTCACTATGAGTCAGACCACTCGCAGGTTCATCGAGCATGAGTAGCTTCGGGTTGGAGGCAAGTGCACGAGCAAATTCGATTCGCTTGAGGGTTCCGTAAGGCAGACCTGCGCAAGGTTGGGCAGCAACTCTGCTCAAGCCAAGCCGGTCCAGAATTTCAAGGGCAGCATTCGTCACTCTTCGTTCCTCGGACCGCACCGGTGGAAGGCGAAGCATAGAGGCCCATATCCCGCCACGACTTCGGCCGTAAGCACCAATCATCACGTTTTGAAGCACAGTGAGACCTGGAACTAACGCCAGGTTTTGAAACGTCCGTGCTACACCTAGATCAATAATTTTGTGAGCTTCAGTGGCTAGTAGATCATGACCATCGAAGAGGACCTGGCCTTGTGATGGCTCATAGATACGAGAGACCACATTAAAAAGCGTTGTCTTCCCTGCACCGTTCGGACCAATCAATGCGCAAATCTGATCAGCCTCAAGGCTGAAAGACAGACTCTCTAAAGCAACAACTCCGCCAAACCTCACCCCTACCTGTTGCACCTCGAGTAGCGACATCACTCCCCCTTACCCTTCAACATTTCACTAGCACCTAGTTCGGTCATTCAAGCTCTCACAACTCACCTGCGAGCACCCATAAACATGTCTCGCAGTTCTTCATAGGACTCCACTACACGACCTGCACCGAGCACGACCGACTCAAGCGGCTGGCGAACCAACTGCACAGGAACCTCGCTCTCGGTAGCGATTCGCAAGTCCAAACCCTTCAGTAGCGATCCTCCA
>JBBDMQ010000201.1:0-3846 GCA_040878245.1 Microthrixaceae bacterium | reverse complement strand
CGCTGGTCTGTTGGCAGGATAACGGCACTGCCATGTGGGGGGTCGAGGCAATCATGCTGTCTGCAGGAACCAACGTTGAATGGTTGCGCGACGATCTCGGTCTGATTCCTGATGCAGCTTCATCGGCCAAGATCGCGGCAACGGTTGATTCAACCGAGGGCGTTGTTTACGTCCCCGCTCTGTTGGGACTTGGAACCCCTCATTGGGATTACGGAGCGCGTGGAGCGCTACTCGGACTGACGCGTGGCAGTACCGCTGCTCATATCGTACGCGCCGTGCTCGAAGGGGTCGCTGAGCGAGGGGCAGATCTCGTTGAGTCCGCCGAAATCGATTGCAAGCTTCAGTTCTCAAGCCTTCGAGTGGACGGGGGTATGGCTGCCAACCCCGTCTTTGTTCAGGCTCTTGCGAATGCGGTTCAGAAGCCCGTTGAGGTGGCACCGGTCACCGAAGCAACGGCACTTGGAGCTGGATTTTTGGCGGGTCTTGCAGTTGGCATCTGGAACTCTTGGGATGAGATTGCAGATACATGGCAGCCGGCCTTTGCCGTGGAACCTGGCGCCCCAACCGACCGAGACCGCTGGAAAGATGCCGTCTCACGCGCTAGCGAATGGTATGGCGACCTATCCGCTCTGGACTTCTAATCAGTTCAAGCAGCACTGGTTTGGCGTTGACGGGCCTGTTTCCCACCGCCGAACCACGAGCCCATATCTAAGAAGAAGCCGAATAGAACTAAGAGCCAGCCAATCCCGCTCACCCCTTGATCTGGGGCATAACAGATTGCGTACAACACGGTCGTATAGGGCAAGAACACAAAACCGGCGAACCCGATCAGGAATGAGTTAAACGCAATACTGAGTCGATCAGAGAACACCTGCATGAAAAACAGCACAAATCTGGGCGACAGAAACATGAGCACTGCGATGATGCAACCCATTGCGTATTCTCCAGTCGGTACGGAAGGGCACAGATGCCTTTCCGTTTCTACTGTGACAGACTACTGAGGTCGGTGAGTCAGTTGGGTGACCGCGGCTCTGGATGTTTGCAAGAACTCTTGGGTCGAGGAAGGTCGGGACTCCAGAGAGCAGGGTGCTAGTGAGAGCTAGGTCGGAGTGATCTGACGGTTAGGGCAGCAGAGAGCAGACCGCCGATGACCCGTTGACTTTTTCGGAAGTTGGCGGGCACAGGTAAGGGTGAAACGGTGCGGTAAGAGCGCACCAGCGTCGGGAGCGATTCCGGCGGCTTGGTAACCCCCACCCGGAGCAAGGTCAAGCAGTGGTTTGGGCGGCTCGTCCGCCAATGTAACTCCTTCGGGAGGATCGGAGGCAGCCACGGGTAGACCGCATAGATGGATGGTCACCAAACGGGACTCCCGCAAGGGGCCCGGGCACAGAATCCCGCCTACAGGCCGACTCACCGACACCATCAGCCTACTGAGCCCGATTCCTCGGCGATGGGCTGTCCGCTGTTGCTAACCTCAGGAAATGCGGAAAATTTGGGTGGCACTCTTTGGAGTGGCGTGTCTGATAGTGGCGAGCGCGTGTAGTTCTTCTCCGATAGTGAACTTTCCCGAAGGACCAGCTACTGCTGTGAGTTCGGAACCAGCCGACGTGGTGGGCCCCCTCCATATGCGTGGCCGAGAACTAGTGGATGCAACTGGTCGAGTGGTGCTCATCCATGGAACCAACGTGGTGAACAAGTCCGAACCGTTTCTTGCTCCGCTCGAGAACGGCTGGCTTGGTCCGCAGGACTTTGCCGAGTTCCAAGCTGATGGCTTTAACGGGGTTCGACTCGGTGTTTGGGCCGCAAAGCTCATGCCTGCTCCTGGAGTTGTCGACACGGATTACTTAGCTGAGGTCACTCGCGTCATCAACGCTCTGACTGAGCAGAATATGTGGGTACTTCTGGACTTCCATCAGGATGTTTTCTGGGGCATGCCTAGCTGGGCCACCTCCGCTCAAGCTCAGACACTGTCACCGACGGCGCCACCAGAGATTGCTGCGCTCATTGGTTGGGCGGCTTCCTATTTGTCGCCACGATCACTTCAGCAGTGGGAGGACTGGTGGGCTCAGGTCCCGGTCTCTGAAGGCCGCAGTGCCATTGACCTCTATGGCGATGGTGTTTCTGCACTCGCCGAAACGGTCAAATCCCAACCAAACGTTATTGGCATTGACCTGATCAATGAACCATTCCCCGGTGACAAATTCTTTGAGTGCGTCACCTCCTGCGGTGGCCGCTACCGCCAAGCCGAAGCCATGTATCGCGACTTGACATCAAAGGTGCATGCAGTGGCTCCCGATCTACCGGTGTGGTGGTCGCCATTCAACATTGGCGAACCCTTCCCGGACACAGCCGCACCTGGGGCCAATATTGGATACACCTTTCATGCGTATTGCTTTGACACAGACGGTGGCCTGCCGGAGCAACCAGACCCAGCATTGTCAACACTCTGCGATGCAGTGTTCGGCTCCATCTTTGGGGCCGCAGTGTCAGTCAGCAGTCGATGGAACTCCCCTACTCTTCTTGGCGAGTTTGGAGCTTCTCAAAGTCCTCTCAATTCAACGAAAACCACCCAGCTTGCCGACCAGTACTTCATGTCTTGGATGCACTGGCATCACCCGGGAGACTGGTCCGAGGTAGTGCGTACTCAACTTGTTCGTGCTTATGCACAAGCCACTGCTGGCACCCCTCTGAGTCAACGCTTTGACCCGGCAACCGGCGAATTTGAATTTAGCTACCGGCCCGATGAATCAGTGTTAGCTCCAACCAGCATTGTCCTGCCAGCAGCGCAATATCCGCTTGGCTACTCAGCAACCGTCACCGGTGGGTCAGTCACCTCTCCGGCAAACTCCGGCCGTCTTACTGTTGAGCCAAACTCTGGTGCTAGCGAAGTTCGCGTTTCTGTTTCACGGATCCAGCCCAACCCCTCAGGGTGAGAGCGTTAGCGCACAGGGTTACTGCAGGCCCCGGCTCGCACCACCATCAACGATGATAGAGGCTCCACAAACAAAGCTTGCCTGCTCGCTACACAAGAATGCTGCAACAGAACCGAAGTCAGCTGCAGATCCCAACCTTGCAGCGGGGATAGATTGCAACATTTCCTGTAGCTGTTCAGTTGATAAGTCGGCGTTTCGGGCAGTTTTATGGGCTCCCGGCTGAATCGTATTTGCGGTCACACCATCAACTGCCACTTCAGTAGCCAAGTTCTTCATAAACGCCGTGGTAGCAGCCCTAGCCGCAGTTGAAGCAGCAAGAAACGGGATCGGCTGACGAGCTCCGATTGAGGTAATAGCCAAAATACGCCCCCAGCGCTCTGCCCTCATTGCTGCTGCGGTCTCAAGAACAAGGGCAATCGTAGACAAACAGTTCAATTCCAAGGCAAGGCGATATTGCTCAACGCTGGTTGCCGTTGCAAGTCCAGGGGGTGGACCTCCGGCATTGGCTACCAAAATCTGGATGTGCCCGCCGAGAGCCTCGGCCGCTGCGTTCGCAAAATCCTGCGCCCCCTGAGAGGTAGACATATCAGCTTCGATTCCAACTGCAGAAGGACCAAGAATTGCCAAGGCTGCTGACAACCGCTCGGGGTCACGGCCGCAGATTGCCACCTGTGCTCCCTCTTGAACTAGGGCCTGAGCCGTCGCCAAACCAAGGCCGGCAGACCCTGCAGCTACAGCTGCGCGACGACCGGCGATTCCAAGATCCATCAGGTACCCCCCTACTAGCTGCAGCCCGAGTGGATGCAGCAATAGATGCTAGTTCCAGCTACTGAAGACTCTCGACAGCAACTCAAACCCCTAGACAAATCCCCCAGAACTACTAGTAGTCTCATGCTTTCCGGGCCACTCTGCG
>JBBDMQ010000200.1:0-3878 GCA_040878245.1 Microthrixaceae bacterium | reverse complement strand
CCTGCTGCAATTGCCCTCACCGAAGCAGTCGGCGCAACCTACTGGCTGCTCGGTCCAGCCGAGGAGGGCTATAGCGATGAACTCAACCGCCTGCTTGGTGCCGCTCGTTGCAAAGTCGTGCATCACGAATGGACCGATGTTGAGGGGATTTACGCCGCCGCTGATCACATTGCGTTCCCCTCTACTTGGGAAGGGTTTGGCAATCCTCCAATCGAGGCAGCGCTCTATAGAACCACAGTCAGCGTTGGCGACTACCCAGTAGCAAAAGAGCTTCAGGCATTTGGTTTCGACTGGTTCGACCCACAAGACTTTGCAGGCATTGCTTTAGCGCTAGCCGAACCAAGCTCGACTGCAGTGGTCGACATGCTTGACCTGAACGAGCGGATAGCTAGCGAGAATTTCTCGCTAGGGCGAATGAGAAACTCGCTGCAGAAACTTTTAGAGAGCGCCGGATGGATGCCATGACGAGCCCTGATTCTGCCTCTGATTCTGGCTCTGATTCTGCCACTGATTCAGCTACTGACTTGGTGCTTGCAAAGCGCAACCGCATCCGAAAAGCCTGCGAGATGGGATCAAAGGTTGGATACTCCTGTTTTGGTGCAGCAATAGTCATGTTCGTGATTGCTTTTATTGCCGACTTTCCCACTTGGATGGTGACCTTGATTATCGTGGCCATGATTATTGGCTCGGTCACATTGTTGCCGGCCATTGTGTTTGGGTACGGAGTGAAGGCTGCAGATGCCGAGGATCGCGGCGAAAAGTTCGGCTACTAGCAAACTCAGACCTGCAAAATCGAAGCTACTTTCCAGACTGCTTCTACATTGTATTCAGGGGACTCAATTGCCCCACAGGTGATCTGAGGGATATGAGAATCAAGTTCTACCTGCACTAAAAAGCTGAGCGTCGAGCTGTCTGGAAGCGTTCCCTGCACGAGCATTTTTGTGGCCATGGACTTCCGGTCGAATCCAACAACTTGCACGCTGCGATGAGCAGATGCCCAAGCCCAACCCACCTGACGGAGTGCAGCAACATCTGCCACTTGAGCTACTCCGCACGACAATGAAGAAACGCCTCGGCAGAGCTGCTCTTCCGCTAGCCCAGCAGTTGATCCTGCAGAGAGCCCGGCAGTTGATCCTGCAGAGAGCCCAGCAGTCACCGGCCTTTGCAAAATCTGTGTCGATGCCGCAGCATCTAGATAGGCCCAGGCATAGCCATCGGGAAAACTCAGTGCCGTGGGTGCAAATCGGTGACCGCCAGTGTGAGAGGTTCGCCACAGCCGATATGTAGTCGTCTGAGCATCCAAAGAAGTGGGTAGGACTGCTTGCGGCACAGGAGCAGCGCTCAGTTCGCTGTAGAGCGCTGTTCCTGACTGCCCACAACAGACATCACGTTTGCCGTGGGTGCAGATCAGCAGGTCAATAACATCGGCCGACTGTTGCACCTGTTGTGGCTCAAATCTTGCAACCGATTCGAGATTTCCAGAGATGAGCGCTTGGGTAAGCGGCAAAACATCTGCTGGCTCAAGGAGCCACTCGCGTCGCTCAAAAGGAGCCGCGAACTCAATCAGTTGTTCGCTCGCAACAATCCCGTCAGCATCAAGGGGTTGGCGTAACTCAAAGGCCAGAACTCGAACAACAGTTGCTGTTACATCTGAACTCGGAACAAGGCCCTGCGGCCTCCATACTCGGCCATCCTGCCCCGTCAAGCTTGCGAAAGACACTGCCGCAGGCTCGGCTACTAGCCCCCCATCAGCGGGTGCTGGCATCAAGCCGGGTTGCCTGTTGAGCAGCTTGCCGAGTGATACAAACGGCTCGTGCAACGAGATATCTCGAAGCCACGGAAGCGGAACTTCGATACACAAAAACGCGTCGTACTGTCCTGCAGAACCCGCCGGATCGGCATTGAATCCCTGACGAAAGGTTGAACAACGCTCCGAGGTAATCGCTAGCTCTGATGTGGCAGTCACAGACCAGACTCTAGGCCGGAGTCTGTCGGCAGTGATTCGGCAGCGATCCCTCAGAAATATCCTGCAGGTTACTCTGCCCGGGTAATCTACTCAGACTGTTATGAGACTCCCCGCTGCTGAACGCCGAGAACAACTACTCCACACTGCAGTCTCTGTGTTTGCTCATCACGGGTATCAGGCCAGCAGCATGAACCAAGTAGCCGAAGCTGCAGGAGTCACGAAGCCAGTTTTGTATCAGCATTTTGCGTCCAAGCGAGAGTTGTTTATTGAGTTGCTCACCAACATCGGCGCCGAACTTCAAGAGACCATCTCGTTAGCAACCATGCAGGCCGCTGGGCCAAGACAACAGATTGAGAATGGATTTCGTGCGTACTTTGGTTTTGCTAGCGAACAGACCGATGCGTTCAAGGTGCTCTTTGGAGTGGGTGCTCGCAGAGATCCGGAGTTTGCCTCATTTGCGCTTGGAGTCGAGACCTCAATCGCCGAGACCATCGCAGCCCTTATCGTGGTCAAGGAGGAGCCTGTGGCTCACCGCTTCTTGTTGGCCCACAGCATCGTGGGCATGACCGAAGCCGCCACTCGTTACTGGCTTATGAACGAACGCAAACCCCAAGTCGACGACCTGGCAGAACAACTCTCGCAACTTGCTTGGTCTGGCATGCGCGGGATTCGCTCACAGGACTGAACTTGTTCCCACCAGCGCAAATCCCACCAGCGCAAATCCCAGACGCGCAAATCCCACACGCTCCCACCCAGAGGCAGGTAGTACTGACATGACTTCAGAACCCATCCAAGGCCAGCATGAAGGCAACGGCTCCGACTGGTACGAGGTTGTTGTTGAGATCCCTAAGGGGTCTCGCAACAAATACGAGATCGACCATGAACAAGGTCAGGCTTGGCTAGATCGCCACTTGTTCTCTACCACTGTCTACCCAACCGAATACGGCTTCTTCCCCGACACTCTCGCAGAGGACGGCGACCCGCTTGATGCACTTGTACTGCTCGAAGAAGCAACCTTTCCTGGGTGTCATATTCGTGCACGACCAGTTGCAGTGCTCGAGATGACTGATGAAGCGGGCCGAGACCTCAAGGTTCTATGTGTCCCCTCCGGTGATCCACGATGGGATTATCTGCAGGATCTCGAGGATATTCCCAATCATCAACTGGCCGAGATTCAGCAGTTCTTCAAGGTGTATAAAGACCTTGAACCGGGCAAGGCAAGCGTTGTTGGCGAATGGAGTAATCGGGCCGCTGCAATTTTAGCTATTGCAGCAGATCGAGCCAGGTTTCTGTAGAAACATCTGGAAAACCATAAGTATCCCTAGAATTTTCTCAGCTAAAGGTAGCTTGAGACTTATTCACTTACCGAAAGGGAACTCTTTATGCTGTCTCTCCTCGCTCAAAACTCTGATGCTGCTGCCGCTGGCGGCGCTAGCGCTATCGGGCTCATCTTCGGGTTGGCTTTTGTTCTACTGATTCTTGCTTCCATGTGGAAGATCTTTGCAAAGATGACGCAGCCAGGCTGGTACGGAATTATTCCGATTTTCAACTACTGCGTGATTGCCAAACAGTCAGGCAAGGCCTGGTGGTTCGGACTGCTTCCAATGGTCCCCTGCATTGGAATTATCTTCCTCATTATTCTGTGGTTTAACCTCGCTAAACTCTTTGGCAAGGGTGTCGGCTACACCATTGGAATTGTTGTGTTGCCCATCATCTTTTTGCCACTCCTTGCCTTCGGATCGGCCGAGTATCAGGGCCCGCAGGGCAAAGCATTCTGATCTAAGAAACTCACCACATACTGAGTTACTCAGGGTTTCGCGGTACCTCAATCTTCATCTGGGTGCCGCGAACCCTGACCTCTCTATGAGAGAGCGCTTCAAAGACTGCTTGGTCCTGATCAGTCAGGTCTCTA
>JBBDMQ010000199.1:0-3907 GCA_040878245.1 Microthrixaceae bacterium | reverse complement strand
CCGTCACTTTGGAGTTGAGTCAATACCTCTGCTGCCGCCACAGTGAATGTGTTCAACAGTTGGATACGGCAGTCCTTAAAGCGCTGATCACCTTGGAGTGCAGCTAGGTCAATCACCGCCATCAAGGCTGAATGGTCGGCCCAGAAATCTAGAAAGGCTTCAGCCACGGCCTCGCAAGCGAGGTATGCGTTTTCGCCATGCCAATCGGCAGCGATGAGTGGCCGAATCAATCGTTGACCACCCTCGCCAACAAGACGGTCAGCTAAAGCCAATAAGGCCGACTCAGCGTCTGGAAAATACTGGTAGAAGGTTCCGGGAGAGGTATTCGCAGCCCGAGCAATATCTACCACCTTGAGGTCTCTATACGAGGTGGTTTGGAGCAACTCATTCGTGCATTCCAACAAGCGTTGTCGAGTGGCCCGGCCGCGCCATCCAGGGAGGCGGCCGTCAACAGCGCGAAGTTCGGGAGTTGAAGGAACCGAATCGCTAGTCACGGGCAACAACTTAGAGCAACAAGTTAGAAGAGACTTTGGAAAAACCAAACCAGAACTGCAATTGCGGCAACCCAGACGAAAACCACCATCATCAAACCAACACAGAGGACCCCGAGTACCAGCGCTAGAACACCAAGCGAGGACCGCCGAGTTCCGCGTCGGTCGGCAAGGTCCCGCTCCATCAGTACCACGTTTCGAATATTGGCTTTATAGACCATGTCGAATGCAGCACCCACAAAGGGAATCAGGCCCACTAAGGCCTCAATTCCGACGTTTAAAAGCATCCTCAATACTGTTGGAATACTCACCCCAGCAGCGACGCCGGCCAGCACAACGGCTAGAGAGAGCACTACTCCGGCAGCGTCACCGATCCCTGGAATCAAAGTCATCAGGCCATCAATGCCAACCCGTCTGTCCTGAGTACCTGGCACTCGAAATGCGCTATCCAAAATCCAAGCAAGGCGTTCAACCCATCTAGGAAGCGGTCTGGAATTTGGTTTGGTTCTGCGCCCGGAACTGCGCCCGGAACTGCGCCCGGAACTTTTTTCGGAACTGAGTCGAACTGGAGGGCGTACTACTCGGATTTCTTGCAATGCTTGACTGAACTCCGCCTCAGTTTGAGGAACCTCACGGCCCTCTATGGGACCAACTTCGTTCGGCTCGGAAGTCACTGACACATCTTGTCACTTCATTTAGGCAGCCGAGCAGTTCATTGGGCACTGCTACGAGTGAATGAAGCGCTCTCCGTAAGCGGCAATCATTTCCTCTGCTCGGCTGACCTCTGGTGCTGTCATACCACCCGAGATCCACGAGGAGGTAAGAATCGAAGTTACGCCGGCAGCTGAGAGTTCTTCAAGCAAGTCAGTCTTGGGCGCAGCCATGGGGGAAGCAATGATTTCAAAAGGCGCATCTGCGGTTCCGGCATCATCTCGTGCCTGCTGCAACACCTTGCAGTAACTCAAGAGTTCTTCTGGCGAGTAGTGCACCCCCAACCAACCATCGCCGATTGTGGCTGCTCGACGGAAGGCAATATCGGAATGGCCACCCACATAAATAGGTATTGCAGTCGGCGGGCAGGGTCGCATTTGCACGGGGGGGAAATCAAAAAACTCGCCGTGGTGCTCAACCATCTCACCAGTCCATAGGGCTTTCATCACCTGAATCATTTCTTCCATTCGCTTGCCGCGCTTGGCGAATGACTGCTCAAGTAACTCAAACTCCTCTCGCATCCATCCGGCGCCAATACCTAAACCAATACGGCCATCAGAGAGGTACGCAGCAGTGCCAATCGACTTTGCCGCAAGGAACGGATTACGAGATGGCAACACAAATACGTTGGTAATAAATCGGAGCGAGGTAGTTACCGCAGCCATTGAGGCAATGGCCACCCAGGCATCAGGCCAGTCCTCATCGGGGCTGAACATAGGCGTGCCGTCTGGGGTATACGGATATTTAGATTCAAGTGTTTCGGGAAAGAGCACATGATCCGATACTGCAACCGAATCAAACCCGGCAGCCTCACAAGCCCGAGCGAGTCGGTTCCAATCTTTTGGCGGCGCACCGATTAGACCGTGACAAAACTTCATCTATCTGCTCCTAGTAAAGGGAATATTCGTAGGTGTCGCGCTCAGCGTTGAAGGCTGGCCTGCGCAGAATCACGCAATTCAAACTTCAACACCTTGCCACTAGCGTTTAGTGGCAGGGCGTCAACGCACTCAACATATTTCGGCGCCTTAAAGTTGGCCATGTTTTGTCGGGACCAGGAAATAATCTGATCGGGACTGGGGATCCTGCCAGTTTTGGCCACCACAAAAGCAAAGCCAACCTCGCCTAAGCGTTCATCGGGAACTCCAACCACCGCAACCTGAGCCAGATCTGGATGCAATAACAAAAGCCGTTCTATCTCTGCCGGATACGCATTGAATCCGCCAACAATAAACATGTCTTTAATCCGGTCAGTGATGCGGAGATAACCGTTGGCATCCATCACTCCGACATCGCCGGTTCGGAACCAGCCATCGGAGTCAATCGACTCAGCAGTCTTAACGGGGTCCTCAAAATAACCGCTCATCACGTTGTATCCCCGAACCATCACCTCACCCGGCTCGGAATTCGGTAACTCGGCACCACTTGAATCAACTACCCGCACCTCGACACCGGGGTAGGCGCGTCCCGAGGTAGTGGCGATGAGTTCGGCAGGATCACCTCTGCGGCAAGTCGTAGCAATGCCAGAGGCCTCGGTCATTCCATAAGCAGTCACCACCGTGCCAAAGCCAAGGGTGTCCCTCATGGCTTCAACAAGTTCCACAGGCACCACTGCTGCACCGGTGACAGCAAGACGAAGTGAGGTTGTGCGCTGTGGGTCAAACCCAGGGTGATTGAGTAGACCCTGATAAATCGTTGGAGGCCCCGGAAGAACGCTGATTTGTTCCCGCTCAATCAGATTGAGCACCGTGTCAATATCAAACACTGCAACTGGAACGAGAGTCGCCCCCGCAATGAGCGAGGCAATGATGCCTGCTTTATATCCAAATGCGTGGAAGAACGGGTTGATGACCAAATACCGGTCAGTGTCCTGCAGGCCAACTATCTGCGCCCAATCACCGAACGCTCGCAGGGTCTGGGCGTGCGTCAGCATGACACCCTTGGGTTGCCCAGTGGTACCCGAGGTAAACAGTAAATCCGATAGGTCTTGCCCAGAGAGCGCCTCAACTCGCGCCGTCACTAAGTTTTGATTGGCAGTTCCCGAATGCTCGGCTGCAAACTCATCAAGCGTGCAGGTGTGCTCGGGCCGCAAACCCGCATCTCGAAGAAGAACAACTCGCTGCAGGTCTGGCAGATCTTTTTGGTGCGGCGACAGCATAGAGACGTACTCGTTGCCAAGAAACCCCTCGACAGTAAAGAGCAGCCGGGTCTGACTGCGACGCAAAATGTCTGCCGCCTCCATGCCTTTATAACGAGTATTGAGCGGGACCAAGACGGCTCCAGCAGACTGAAGGCCCAAGAGTGCAACAATCCATTCCCAGCAATTGGGTGCCCAGATTGCAACACGATCACCGGGCTGAACTCCTTCACTGATAAGCGCCGCTGCGAGTTGATTGACTCGCTCCAGCAGTTCCGCATAACTCATCCTCATGGCTGGCTCGCAGGAGTGGTCCACGACAACCTCGGCGGTGGAACGTTCTCTAGCTACTGCCCGAAGCAGAGCCGGAATGGTGTTGTACTGAAGGTCAACACGAGAGCCATCTTGTGAATATTCAGAGTCAGCAGCCATGAGTTATGAGCTATCTACCTTCCCCGAGGGCTCCGGCCTTGCGCAACCCAGCCACTTGTTCCGAGGTGTAGCCAAGCACACCTTCTAGAACCTCATCGTTATGTTGGCCGACAGTTGGGGCCGGGGTTGGGTCGACTGG
>JBBDMQ010000198.1:0-3923 GCA_040878245.1 Microthrixaceae bacterium | reverse complement strand
GAGGTGTATCCGGAGACTACCGGGGTAGTCGAACTTCTGACCGCCAAAGGGTTTCTCATTGATCATCGCAAGCAGCGGGGAAACCTGCACTTTGAGGAGTACTGGTGAATCAATGCTGGCTGTGAGATGCGTGTCGCAATCTGCAACTGATCCTTTAGCTGGACTTTCCCTCGAGCAGATCCCAAACCCAGAGCCTCCCGAGGGTTGGGTGAGAGTCCATATGAGATCCTGCGCCCTCAATCATCATGATTTGTGGTCGTTAAGAGGAGTTGGACTTGAGGTGTCCCGTTTACCCATGACCTTGGGCTGCGATGGAGCAGGCGTTCTTGATGACGGTACCGAAGTTGTGATTCATGCAGTCTTGGGTAACCCCGAAGTTGCTGACGGAGATGAAACCCTCGACCCGAAGCGAACGCTGCTGTCTGAGCTTCACCAAGGCACCTTGGCTGAGATGGTCGTGGTGCCTCAGCACAACGTGATCCTCAAGCCAAAAAGCCTGAGTTGGGAGGACGCTGCATGTATGCCCTCAGCATGGCTGACTGCTTACAGGATGCTTACGACTCGCTCGGCGCTTCATGGTCCCTCCACAGTGCTCGTCCAAGGAGCAGGAGGCGGTGTTGCCACCGCGGCGATTCAGATTGCATCGGCACTTGGCCACACTGTGTACTGCACCTCTCGCGATGAAGAGAAGCGGGCACGTTCGCTGTCTCTGGGTGCAGTTCTAGCGGTTGAGCCTGGCCAGCGGTTGCCAACAAAAGTGGACTTAGTGATCGAAACCGTTGGCGCCGCCACTTGGGATCATTCCCTTCGATCACTTCGTGCAGGTGGGCGAATAGTGGTAAGCGGTGCAACGAGCGGTTCGAGTCCCCCGGCGGACCTGAATCGCGTTTTCTTTCTTCAATTATCAGTAGTGGGCTCAACGATGGGAACCCGCGCAGAGTTTGTAGACATGCTCAAATTTGTAGAAACGACTGGTCTACGACCAATAATCGACCAAGTTCGTCCACTTGAAGAGGCTGCTCAGGCATTTGAACGGCTTCACACCGGGCTTGGATTCGGTAAGCAGGTGCTGACAGTCGGCTGAGTTTCCAACTCACTAGCCCGATACATCAGGCAAGGGTTTTAAGAGAGGAACTCTGCCGTGGTCCCGCCGAGTGGGATTGGATCCATACCAAGTTTGCGATGGTCCCATGATCGGATCCGCTCAGTATCAACTCGCACTGCGACTCGTTTATGCAACATGAACTCAACTAGCGGCTTCAGGTCTTCGGTATAGGGGCCGTTATAGCGTTCCCAAATGCTGACTCCTACTTGCCAGAGCAAGTCAGGATCCTCAACGATCTCAGCAGTTCCTTCTAGTGATACTCCACGGAGTGTGTCGTAGGTATGACCATCCTCAACCATCACAGTGATCCGATTATCTCGCCTCAGGTTGACCGCTTTTTGCGAACGGGACTTTGTCTCAAACCATATTTGCCCGTCTAGGACTGCGTACCACATTGCTACTAGGTGAGGAGTTCCAGTCCCTCCGACCGTGGCCATAGTGGCTGAGCGACTCCGGACAAGATATTCAGCAATTTCTGTATCACTCATGGTGATCTGCGAACGCTGGTTGGAACCCATACAAGACCCTTCGAATTAGCTGATGAAGAATCGAATCTAGGCGAGGAAGCCACCCAACGCACAGAGCCTCATGCTGGTAGAGGTACTTGTTTGCTCATTGACTGAACATCTGTGGGCTACCTTGCAAGCCAGTAGCGCAGCATCACTACAAAAGGAAAGGACCATATGAGCATCGAGATAACACTTTTAGGAACCGGAAGCCCTATCCCGGATCCACTTCGTGCTGGACCAGCGACGCTGGTACAAGCAGGAGGAATCAACCTCTTGGTAGACGCAGGACGTGGCGTGCTTATGCGCCTAGCAGCAACTGGACTCGGGCCGAGCCAGATAACCGCTGTCTTGATCACACATTTGCATAGCGACCATCTGACGGATCTTAACGACGTTATTACTACTCGATGGATTACAAGCTTTCCTGCGACACCGTTGACCATTCTTGGTCCTCCTGGAACTGCAAACGTGGTGGATCATCTGATGGCGATGCTGCAAGCCGATATCTCATATCGGATGGATCATCATGCCGATCTGAATGATCCGCCGGTAGTGCATGTCACCGAATGCGAAGCGGGAATGAACTTTTCTTTTGATGAGGTCACTGTGACAATCGGCGAGACTGACCATCGGCCAGTTGAACCATCAATTGGATTTAGGATTGACCAGGATGGAGTTGGCATAGTGGTTGCGGGAGACACTATTCCGTGCTCCGGACTTGATCAGCTCTGTCTTGGAGCGGACGCTTTAGTTCATACAGCTATCAGAGCCGACATTGTGGCGGCTGTGCCAGTACAGCGACTTCAAGACATTTTGGATTACCACTCTTCTGTTGAACACGCAGCACAAACTGCCCAGCGATCAGGGGTACATACGCTGGTTCTCACTCACTATGTTCCCGCTTTTCCATCTGGAGAAGGTCAGGATTGGCTTGACTTAGCAGCAACTGAGTTTGAGGGGCGGATTGAACTAGGAGATGATCTACATCGGGTCAGTGTGACTTCCCAAACAAGCTGAGTGTGTGCCTGAGGTTCAATGAGTTTCTACAGTGAGGATTCAGTGCCAAACAGAGCAGATTCTTCCCGACTCCTCAGTGTGAGTTCTTCGAGTTTGTACCCGAGCAAAGCATCATGCGATGCATTCGGTTCATTGTTGACTCCAAGGGCTCACTCCACAGAACAGGTGGAGCAGAAAGTCGATCAACTCCTTAACTCACTTTCTATGCGTGAGCGCATTCACGTGATGTCTGGCGATGGACCGCTCATTTCCGGAACTCGAGCAATGTCGCAGCGCTATAACGCTGTACCTGTAGTTGCTGGCGAAATAAAGCGCCTTGGCATTCCAGGTCTTCGATTTACTGATGGGCCTCGAGGAATTGTGATGTATCACTCAACTGCCTTTCCTTCTCCAATGGCACGTGGCGCAAGCTTCGATATCGGCCTTGAGCTACGTGTCGGTGATGCAATTGGTGTTGAGGCACGTACACAAGGGGCCAACTTGTTCGCCGGAGTTTGTATCAACTTGCTTCGACATCCAGCTTGGGGTCGAGCGCAGGAGACATACGGAGAAGACTCGTTCCTTCTTGGAGAAATGGGAGTTGCTCTAGTTGAGGGAACTCAGCGCCATGTCATGGCCTGCGTCAAGCATTTTGCCGCAAACAGTATGGAAAACTCTCGACTTTGGCTCGACGTGCAAGTAGACGACCGTGACCTAGCCGATATTTATCTACCTCACTTTAAGAAGTGCATTGATGCAGGCGCCGCCGGGGTGATGACGGCCTACAACTCAGTCAATGGAAGTCCCTGTGGCCACCAGCATCACCTGATAACTGACATCCTGAAGGATGCATGGAGCTTTGATGGCTTTGTGATCTCAGACTTCACTTGGGGAATTCGAAATGCAGCCGCTGCGGTAAACGCAGGTATGGATGTCGAGATGCCGTTCCGTTGGAGATTCCGGCGCCTGCCAAGGTTGCTGGCGGCCGGAAAAGTTTCTGCAACTCGCATCAATGACGCTGCACGACGTGTCTTGCGTAAGCAGGTTGAGTTCGGCTCGAGAGGTGAACCTGAACGCTACCGTGATGATGTAATTGCGGGTCCTGAGCATCGCTCTCTTGCACGGCAGGCCGCTCGGGAGTCGTTGGTATTGCTTCGAAATGAGCCGGTTGAAACTCATGCGCCAGTTAAAAACAGAAAAGACTCCGACAGTTCAGAGTCTCATCAAGGAATTCAGCCGGTTCTTCCGCTTGACCCCAACCGCATCAGTTCTCTTGCTGTCATTGGCTGGCTAGCGGCTTAGCAGAACATTGG
>JBBDMQ010000197.1:0-3959 GCA_040878245.1 Microthrixaceae bacterium | reverse complement strand
CACCTGCACTCGGACCGCCAATTGTAGAGGTGACTCGTGAGCAAGCTGACCCCCGAGTTCCGATCGCAATCATTGAGGTGTCCAATGAGACTGTGCCGAACGGGCTGGTAGTGGCTCAGTCACCCGCACCTGATGTGCTGGTGGCTCAAGCCGGTTCGGTGCGACTCGAGGTGTCCTCAGGGCCAGAAAATCGGCCCGTGCCAGAGATGTCAGGACTGTCCGTAGAGGGAGCTGCGTTTCGGTTAGGAAAGGCGGGGCTTCTGTTTGGTCCGGTGACTCCCGCAGAGGATCCGACGGTGCCTGCCGGAGCGGTAATCTCCTCAGTGCCCGCGAGCGGAACGAAGGTTGCTAAAGACACCCCCATTGCGCTCACCGTCTCTGTTGGCCCGGCCCCTCTTGCCATGCCCGAGGTAACGAACACTCAGGAAGCGGCTGCGACTGAGGTGCTTAAAGCCGCAGGTTTTCTGGTAGATGTTGCTGGACAACTCGTTGTTGCAGGCGACCCTGGAATCGGCAATGTCTTTGGTCAGTACCCCGTTGCAGGAACCCCGTATCGGCCCGGGCAGATAGTAACCATCGTTGTAGGGCGGGTTCCGCCGCCGCGGCGAGCAGCACCAACAGTGACCACCCCGTCAGTTACTTCAACCACTAATAAGCCAACAACCTCTACCACTCAAGCAGGTGGCTGAGATGACGGAACTGCACGAGGATGCTCCGGAGCGTGTTACCGAAATAGGTGATATTGAACAATTAGACACCGAGTTGCACCCCGTGGCAGTTGTCGTTGGTTTGCTTGTCGTAGTTGCTTTGCTGGCGCTCACTGTCTTTGCGTTCAGCGCCTCACTGCAGAGCAACTCAAGTTCGAATCAAGTTGATCAGGTCACTGTGCCGCGAATGGCAGGTCGAACCTTGGCCGAAGCTCAGACCCAACTCGAGGGTTTGGGGCTAGTCGTAGAGACGGAGTACACCTCAAACGAGGTCATTGCGCCAGATACGGTGATTGGTCAAGATCCTGTTGCAGGAAGTCGACTCGAAGTGGGCGAGCAAGTTGTGCTGCGAGTGAGCGATGGTTTAGCCGGGGTGGATTTGCCTGATTTTTCGGGCATGAAAACGCCTGAAGCTCTGAGGGTACTGAAGACCATTGGTCTACTCGGAGAAGTTGAGAATGTCTTTGACGAAATAGTGCCGCAGAATCTTATTATCGGGTCTCTTCCGGCTGGGGGCTCTCGTGCAGCACCCGGATCCACGGTCAAGCTTCTGGTATCACAGGGTCCAGAACCGCGCACAGTGCCCCAAATCCTTGGAAAACCAGTAGGTGAGGCAATAGTTGAACTTGCTCGCGCTGAGTTCACTTTGGGAGAGATCACGCAGAAGTTCTCGGCTGATCAGCCCCCTGGGACCTTGCTTTCTTCAGACCCTGCCCCAGCAGAGCAAGCTCCTCGAGGTCAGCCCATAAATTTGGTTGTGGCGGCGGCCGAAGAGCAAGCTCAGGTGCCAGATCTGGTAGGGCTTCGCAGTTCTTCTGCAGCCAAAGTTGCGAAGTCTGCTGGGCTGAGAACTGCTGTGACGAATCAGGCGCTTATCGCGGGCGACCCTCGCATTGGCTTAGTCATTAGCCAAACCCCTGTTGCGTTCTCACCTGCTGCTGCTGATACGCCTATTCAGATAACAGTTGGAATATTGCTGCCCCCAGCAACGACGACCACAATCGCTGGGGCGAGAACCTCCACAACTCTGCCAGTCACATCCACTGCTCCCAACTAGCTAGGCAGGGCAGTTAGCTAGGCAGGGCAGTTTGCGGCGCGCAACTCTTCAAGAAGTTGCTGATGAGCTCATGTCCACTGCTGCTGAGCACCGACTCGGGGTGGAACTGAACGCCCTCAACCATGAGTTCTTTATGACGTAGTCCCATAATCAAACCATCTTCAGTCTCAGCAGTGACTTCAAGTTGTGCTGGAACAGAAGAACGCTCGACGATGAGCGAGTGGTAGCGAGTTGCTTCGAATGGGTTCTCGAGACCGGCAAACACACCCTTGCCATCGTGGTGGATCATTGAAGTCTTTCCGTGAACAACCTGAGGCGCTCGGATGACTTTCCCACCGAATACCTCACCAATGCATTGCAGCCCTAGGCAGACTCCAAAGATTGGCCGTCGGCTACCCCATTCGCTAATCAGGTCATTAGACAGCTTGGCTTGCGAGGGGTGACCCGGACCCGGGCTAATCAGGATTCCGTCAGGATTGATGCGCTCAACATCTTGCAGACTCAGAGCATCCTCTCGATATACCTCTGGCTGCGCGCCAAGTTCACCTATGTACTGCACCAAGTTGTACACAAAGGAATCGTAGTTATCGATCACAAGGATTCGAGTCATGAGTGCATAAGAGTAGAACCACTCAGGGGTCTGAATCGAACGGGTTCGGTCTATCCTTCTGATATGGCAACTACTGGAAAGCGCAAAGCCGAGGCCGATCAGGCAGATACCGGCTCATCAACAAGCTCATCAACTGGCTCATCAACCGGCTCGGGCCCGTCGAGCGGTTCGGCAACGAAGAGCAAGCGTGTGACGCCTCCAAAAGCCAAGAAGGATGCCTCCTCCACTAGCCGCTATACCCCTCCGGTGACAAAGCAGAACCACCATCGCCCAAGTCCAAAATGGGTGCCCGCTCTGATGTTTGGTGCTTGGGGTCTGGGTCTGCTGGTCATTATTCTTAACTACATGCAAGTGTTACCAGGAACCGAGTCTGGTGGAAACGGCTGGTACCTTGTCGCCGGTCTGGGCTCGATTTTGGCCGGCATCATGGTGGCTACTCAGTACAGATAGCGTCAATCCAACCAGCGTCAAGCCGGCCAGCATCAGGCACATCAGCAGCAGGCACATCAGCAGTACTGGAAGATATAACTCGGTATTTTCTCGCTTATGTGACGAGCAGGTTGCTAAACAGCGCCTAACACCTGTCTTTATCATGTCATTACCCAGCTTTATCCACAGCCTGTGGAAATAATGATTTAGTTGTGGGTAATTCAATGTTGTCCGTGTTGCAGCGCTGTCGGCAGTACAGCCCTGACGTCAATACAGCCCCGAAGTCAATACAGCCCCGAAGTCAATACAGCCCCGACTAGATATTTGTTCACGTTCAGCGTTTAGCTAGTGACGGCTCTACTCCATAGTTGGAGCAACAAGTTCCATATCATCCATGCAGTGGCGCGGAGGTTCGGGGTCTTCGTTGTTCGCTGCCGTCATGCGTACCTCGGTGCCGCACACGCTGCATCGAAAGAGCAGCTTTACTTTGCGAAGAGTCCCCGGATCTGGTGGTGCTGGCGGTGGAGTTGCAAACTGCTGCAAGAAGAAGAATCCCACTCGAAGGATCAGAGCGCCCAGAATGAGTGAACCAAATACTGTCCCAGAAGGAATCTTAAATACCAGGTGAATGGTGATCCCACCCACAAAGATGACTGCAGCCCAAACACTTAAGCGCATCCACCAAGGCTTCACACGGCGTGTTGGTGTGTCGAGTTCTTCTTCAATGTCGTCCATATAAGTCAAACGCCTCCGGCAGAATTGTACCGGAGGCGTTCGTACTCATTCATCAGCCCGTCCTGAAGACAAGCGGGCCGTCAGCCCAAGAGCTCAATGATGGTGGCATTTGCTAAACCGCCACCCTCGCACATTGTCTGCAATCCAATTCGACCGCCTGAGCGCTCGAGTTCGTTCAGCATGGTTGCGAGCAACTTGGTTCCGGAGGCTCCAAGCGGGTGACCCAAAGCGATTGCTCCACCATTTGGGTTGACCCGACTCATATCGGCGTTGAGTTCTTTCTCCCAGGCCAACACCACAGAGGCAAACGCTTCGTTGATCTCAATATGGTCGATTTGATCAATGCTGAGCCCTGCCTTGGCAAGCGCCTTATGTGTGGCTGGCATTGGGCCTGTGAGCATGCGAACTGGATCGACTCCAG
>JBBDMQ010000196.1:0-3965 GCA_040878245.1 Microthrixaceae bacterium | reverse complement strand
CGAGGTTGAGGGTGCTGCAGTCGAATTTTTTTTTGCTCTTGCCATTCTGAAGATTCTTGGCCGCATGCGGTATACCGCCCGGGCGCGCTTCGGCAGATTGACAACGAGCTGTGGTTCCGCTCTGTTAGTGAGATGCATGTTTCGATGACCGTCCCCACCGAGGACCTCACTCAGGCAAGAACCGTCTACACCGAACTCGAGCAACTCGGCTACGACAGAGCGTTTTCGTTTGAGGCCAAGCACGATCCGTTTATCCCGCTTGCGGTTGCAGCCGAACACACCACGCAGATGCAGTTAGGTACGGCGGTAGCGATTGCCTTTGCAAGAACGCCGATGACTCTTGCCAATGCCGCTTGGGACCTTCAGATGCTGACCCGGGGAAGATTTGAGTTGGGCTTGGGCTCGCAAATCCAACAGCACATCGAGCAAAGATTTTCTATGCCCTGGTCGCAACCTGCTGCTCGGATGCGAGAGATGGTTGTGGCGATCCGGGCTATTTGGGATGCCTGGCAGAACGACGTGCCACTCAATTTTCAGGGCGATTTTTATAGCCATACCCGAATGGTTCCTGCTTTTAATCCTGGGCCTAACCCGTTTGGGCTGCCCCCCATTTTGCTGGGCGGTTTCGGGCCTCGAATGACTGCAGTCGCAGGCGAGGTTGCAGACGGGTTTCTTGTTCACCCCGTCAACACTCGTAAGTCTCTTCTTGAGTTGACTTTGCCTGCTCTTGCCAAGGGGGCGGCGTTGGCTGGTCGTGAACTTGCTCAAATTGAGGTGATTTGTGTGACCATTATTGTGACTGGCCGTAATGAAGCAGAGTTTGAGCGCAGCCGTGAGGCCGTTCGAACACAGTTAGCTTTTTACGGCACCACGCCTGCCTATCAGTCGGTGTTTGAGCTTCACGGTTATGGCGAGTTGCATTCAGAACTCAAACGACTTGCCCGCGCAGACCAGTGGGGCGAGATGGGAGCTTTGATTGATGATGATTTACTTGAAACCATTGCGGTTGTAGGAGAGCCATCGCAGATAGCTAAAAAGATTTCGGAGCGATTAGCTGGCATCTCCGAATCAGTCAGCTTGGTCAACAACCGCTCACCAGACCCGGCGCACTTTGCCGAGGTGGTCAGCGGACTGAGTCAGCCAAAAAGAAGTTCGTAGTTGGCCCCAGCCCGCAGGTGATGCCCGCCATCGATGGGCAGGTTCACGCCCGTGATCCAAGATGACTCGGGACCTGCTAAGAACCGCACCGCTTCGGCAATATCTTCAACGGTACCTGCACGCGCAATGGGCATATTGGCGATGTAGTTATCAAGTAGCGCTCCGCCAGCCATGATGAACTCCATCAGTTCGTCATCGACTATTCCGGGCTGCACAGTATTGACTCTGATGCCGTCGGCCCCGAGTTCTTCTGCTGCGCTCTTGCAAAGCATGTCGATTCCGGCCTTCGCCGCACCGTAGGCCCAGAGGTGTCTGTGCGGAAACGCACCTGCACCAGAGGACATCCCAATAATTGATCCGCCACCGTTGGCTCTCATTGCCGGTACGGCGCACTTTATGGTCAGCATCGTTCCCACAAGGTTGACGTCCACGGTGGCACGAAGAGCTTCTGCGTCGGCCTCTGCAAAGGGGCCCATATGCATGGACCCACCAGCGTTCGCAAAAAGGACTGCAAGCCCACCTGTTGGTTCGGCCGCTAAAGCCACAGCTGCAGCGATCTGCTCCTCGACGGTGATATCTGCAGCGATGTGGCGGATTGAGCCACCAGCACCTACTTGGCCAGCACCTACTAGGGGGGTCAGCGTATTTACTGCAGCAATGAGTCGCTCCTCGTTGCGGCCGCAAATCGTGACATGCGCCCCATCGGCGAGAAGTCGTTTTGCAGCCCCAAAGCCGATGCCGCTGCCACCCCCTGTTACCAAAACGGTTTTCCCCGTCAGGCTCGTGTGGGTTGGCATGGTGCTTGGGCTTTCAGTCGACATAGCGGACTCCTGTGAAGATACGGCTCGTGAAGATATTGCCTGTGAAGATACGGCTCGTGAGAATATGGGCCGCGCAAGCCTCTATCAAAATAGACCAAGGCCAGTGCTTCTAACGCATCGTTCCTTGCCCCGACACCAGTGGTAGATCCAACACAGAAAGTAAACCCGATTTTGCTTTGCATACAGCAGGGATTGCGTTCACGATTCTGCCGGCGGTACCCACCAAACCGGCAGTGTTGTGATCGCCGTCGTCGCCCATCATTTGCAGGTCCAAGGTGTAGTTCGGATTGCCTGTGATGATGACCCGATATCCGGACTCTCCTGCTGGCTGAGGCCACTCGGGTGCGAGGTCATCGTGAAGTCGAGTCACGTGTTCAAGAACAATTTTGGCTTCACCGTCAACGATTCCTTGAACCTCAAATCGAATTCCCGCTGTAGTGCCAACCTCAATCACGCCAAAGCCAAGGTCGAGTCGCTCGGTTGCAGGGACGCGCTCATGCAGTTCACGCAATTCGGTGACCTCGACCCCCAATCCAGCAGCAATAGCTTTGACCACTCCTCCCCACGCAAAGCTCAGCACTCCGGGGGTCAGTAGTAGCGGGGTGTCGTCGATGGACTGACCAAACCCCATGGTGCCGAATAGCACTTCTGGCTGCGCATAGGTGTCGTAGTTAATTATCTCCATGACTCGCACGCTGGTTACATACTCACAGGTCCCGGTGAGCACAAGGGGCAAAAGATCGTTCGCAAATCCAGGATCGATGCCAGAGGTAAAGCATGAACTGCCGCCCTCAATGCATGCGTCTTCGAGCGGGCGCCGCATGTCTAGTGCTAGGTGACCCGGAAAAATCAGAGGCACCACTGATGAGCTCACCACGTTGGTTCCAGTGGCCAAGATGCGCGCCAGGTCGTCAATTGCTTCGCCTGGCCGAAGGTCTGCAGTTGCGGTGTAGCAAACGCAGTCGGCGCCAAGGGCAAGCAGATCGTCAATGTTATTGGTGGCTATGACCCCTAGCGGGTCTATACCAACGAGCTCTCCAGCGTCTTTGCCAACCTTCTCTGCGCTATGAACCCACAGCCCCACAAGTTCAAGGTCTGGGTGCTGCGCTATCAGGCGAGTTGCGTGATGCCCGACATTGCCGGTGCTCCATTGAATAACTCGGTAGGTCATGGTGCTTCTTTCGTTCGCATTGATCTGAGGTGGTGCCTAACTATCCCACGTGAGCAGCCAATCAAGTTTGCAGCGCATTGACGACACATAGTGTCGGTTATCCGCTGCAAACGCGCTGCTAGGTCTGTTGGACGGTAGCTGGACGGGTAGGGGCGGGTAGGTGCGATACTGAGCTGATGTCGATGCGAGTCGTAGAAATGCCCGAGGTAGGGATCACCATCTTCTCGAAGTGGATCTTTAACTGTTATTTGATTCACGACGGGGGAGCCGGTCGTGCTGTGATAGTCGATCCCGGGCTGAGTTCAACCACGGCAGCAGCGATTGAGCGTGTGGCTCAGACCAGAGGACCTTCTCCTGTCGTGGTAGCAACTCATGGCCATGTCGACCATGTTGGTGGCTTACCCGACCTGCACCAGTTTGGTGCCTCAATCTGTCTGCCTACCCGCATCAGGGAGTATCTAGCTGGTGAGACACCTCGCGGCCCTGGGCTGCGCGAGATCGCAACTATTCGCTCGATTCTGCTTGAGCAGCCGGTTGAACTTGCTTCGGTGCTAGAGATCGCCCGAACCAGCCGTCATACAGGTATTGGGGGCGGAACCGCAAGGTTTCCAATGGGCGCAGACCATTGGCTTGTTGACGGTGAAGAGGTGCCAGGCGCACCCGATTGGCAGGTAGTGCACGTGCCCGGACACACAGACGATTCAACTGCATTGTGGAACTCAAAGACGATGGTACTGTTGTAAGGAGACGCAGTTTAGTCCCGGAAAGGGCGAGCTTGGTTTACTCACGAGGTTTGTGATGCAGATCTTCCAGCT
>JBBDMQ010000195.1:0-3966 GCA_040878245.1 Microthrixaceae bacterium | reverse complement strand
CTCAGCTCTGATCCTCCAGCAGCAGCTCGTCGGGTTTTACGTCTCGGCACCTATCAGATTTTGTATCGAGATGATATTCCTGACTATGCAGCCGTGGGAACAACCGTGGAGGCTGCGCCAAAGCGATTTAGAGGTCTGACTAACGCGATTCTCCGGCAGATAACTCGATCGAAAGTTGAGTTTCCTGATCGGGCGACTGAGCTGTCATACCCAGATTGGATCTATGAGCAGTTGGTTCATGATCTTGGCCTTGAACGAGCCGAACTGGCACTTGAACAAATGAACTCATCGGCAGAGGCAACTCACCGTGCCGATGGTTACACCCAAGATCTGGCTTCACAATGGGTGGTTGAGTTACTCGAGGCTCAGCCGGGTGAGCTCGTAGTTGATCTATGCGCTGCGCCTGGAGGCAAAGCAACAGCACTGGCGTCTTCAGGCGCACTTGTTGTTGCGGCAGACCTGCAGCCTCACCGTGTTGATCTCATCGTTGATAACGCAACGCGTTTACATCTCAAAAACTTGTATCCCATGATCAGTGATGCACTTCACCCGGCTATTCGTCCCCACTCTGCAGACTTAGTACTGATCGACGCCCCCTGCTCGGGGCTTGGTGTCCTTCGCCGCCGGCCCGATGCTCGTTGGAGAATCGACTCGAAATCTCCGGAACGTCTCGCTAGCTTGCAACGAAATCTCGTGGATGCAGCAGTTGGTCTTTTGGCCCCAGGAGGCAGATTGGCTTATAGCGTCTGCACCCTTACTTCTCAGGAAACCCTCGGGATTGATGAGTACATTTCTCTGGCCTACCCCCATCTTCAAGCCCTGGCAGCGCCCTCGGGCCCTTGGGAGCCTTGGGGTCGAGGCGCACTTCTTCTGCCACAGGTGAGCAACACCGACGGCATGTGCTTATTTCGCTACAGCTAGGATGACGGTTACTGAGTTCTACTGTTCGCTGCACAGGAACTAGTCCTCGACAATAGGAAAGCGAAAACCGAATGTCTCAAAAGTTACCCCTTCATGCAAAGGTGCTCACTGTTTCCGACAGCATCGCCGCTGGCAGTCGTGAGGATCTCAGTGGTTCTGCACTCATTGCTCGACTCACCGACGGCGAGTTTGCGGTGATTGAGCACCGAGTAGTGCCTGATGATGTTGGAGAGATTTCTAACGCATTGTCCTATATGGCCTACGGGTTCAACGGTCTGATTTTGACCACGGGCGGATCAGGGTTCGGGCCAAGGGACTTTACCCCTGAGGCCACTCTAAGGATTCTTGATAGATCAGCCCCTGGAATGGCCGAGGCCATGCGCTCAGTGAGTCCCCGTGGTCGAATGTCTCGTGCGCAGGCTGGTACTCGAGGTCCAGCGTTGATTCTCAATCTTGGAAGCGCTCCAGAAAGAGCACTTGAGATGCTCGCAGCCGTGATTGACGTGATTCCCGAGGCCCTTGAGTTACTTGGCGGAGGATCTGCTCCGACTGTTGATGCTGTTGAACTTACTTCGGCCGACTAACGCTGTTTGTGAAGTGTTTTAGGCTCCGCTGCAGAGTCGCCGATGAGGCGCTTCTCTACTAGTGTTTCCCCGTGAATACCTCGCCACATCTTGATGCAATTGATCGAGAATGCATGACCCGTGCTTTGGCCGCTGCTTCTTTGGTCAGATGTATTACATCGCCGAATCCTTGGGTTGGTTCTGTGATTCGCACTGAGGACGGGGCCCTATTTGAAGGGGCAACCCAAGAACCGGGTGGCGCTCATGCTGAGATTGCAGCACTCGCACTTGCCGGCACATCTGCTCGTGGGTCGACTCTTTACGTCACTCTTGAGCCATGTAGCCACACTGGACGAACCGGTCCTTGTGTAGATGCAATCATTGAAGCAGGTGTGTCACGCGTAGTTGTCGGCATTGAAGACCCCGATGTGGCGGTGTCGGGCACAGGGATTGCAGGACTGCGAGATGCAGGCCTCGTCGTTGATTGTGGTGTGCAAGCGAGCCAAGTGAAGGCTCAACTCGCCCCCTATCTGAAACACCGGCAGACAGGCAGACCTTGGGTGGTTCTCAAGATGGCGAGCACCTCAGACGGCGGAACTGCGGCACCAAACGGGACAAGTCAGTGGATTACAGGCACGGCTGCTCGAGTTGATGGACATCGCCTGCGCGCCGAGTCGGATGCAATCTTGGTTGGGGCTGGCACCATCCGGCGAGATGATCCCTCGCTGAATGTTCGAGATTATGTTCCCCCAGTAAGACCGATCCTTTCTCCGTTGGACCCGTTACGGATTGTGCTCGGAAAGGTTGCAGATACCGCCAAAGTTCAGCCGTGCAGGGAGATGAGCGGAGACCTCGGTGTCATCCTTGATCAACTTGGCTCGGAGGGAGTCTTGCAACTCCTTGTTGAGGGCGGAGCAGGTGTAGCTGGTGAGTTTCATAGGCTGGGTCTTGTTGATCGCTATGTCATTTATCTTGCCCCCGCATTCTTTGGTGGTGATGATGCCAATGGCCTGTTTGATGGTGCCGGAGCCTGGGACATCAGTGATGCCTGGCGAGGCCGATTTGTAGCAGTGGAGCGAGTTGGCGAAGATTTACGTATTGAACTTGCCCCTCAGGAATAGCTGTGACTGCAGGTTGAAGTGTTTTGAGGAATGACAAGAGGAGTAAAAAGTGTTTACCGGCATCATCGAAGAGCTAGGGACCATTACATCTCTGGTTGACTCGCGAGTAGTCATCAGTGCTTCGGAAGTTCTTCAGGATGTCACGATGGGTGCATCAATTGCCGTCAACGGATGTTGTCTCACCGTTGTGAACTGGGGGAGCGACACTTGGGAGGCTGACCTCAGTGAAGAAACTTTGGATCGCACTTCACTTCGTTCTCTGAAAGTCGGGGAGCGAGTCAACCTCGAGCGGCCCGTTCGTCTCAACGACCGACTAGGTGGTCATCTCGTCCAAGGTCACGTGGATGCTGTTGGTCAGGTATTTCTTCCTGCTCCCAACCTACGCATAACGATGCCTTCGGAGCTGCTGCGTTATGTAGTGGTAAAGGGATCAATCACAGTAGATGGAGTCTCGCTCACTGTGGTTGAAGTTCTGAGCGATGGCTTTACTGTGGCGCTGATACCCCATACTTGTGAGGTCACTAACCTTGGAGCCCTTGAGAGTGGCGACTTAGTGAACCTAGAGGTTGATGTCATGGCTAAATATGCTGAGCGACTCTTGGTCGGTCACCTCTCAGATTCCGAGCACAGCACGACCAAAGTTGATGATGCCGATAGGCAGAATGAAGGAGTTACCGATCATGAATGAAGATTCTCAAGCTAGGGAACCACTCTCTGAGCAAGGTGCAGCTGATTCTGTCTTTGCGTCGATCGAGGATGCCGTAGCGGCCATGGCTCGCGGCGAAATTATCGTGGTCGTTGATGATGAAGACCGAGAGAATGAGGGCGACCTCATCATGTCAGCCGAGGCGGCCACCCCAGAGAACATTACGTTCTTTGTCCGACACACCTCCGGCGTCATCTGTGCACCGCTCACGGGTGAGCGGTTAGATGAGCTCGACATTCCGCTGATGGTGCACAACAACACCGAATCTCATCGCACTGCGTTCACCTATTCAGTTGATTATGTGCATGGAACCTCTACAGGAATATCTGCTGCAGATCGTTCTGCCACAATTCGCGCTCTGAGCGACCCACTCACTCGTCCTACGGACTTTGCCCGTCCGGGGCACATATTTCCACTTCGCTACTCCGAAGGCGGTGTACTGAAGAGAGCCGGTCATACTGAGGCCGCTGTGGACTTGTCTCGGCTAGCTGGCTTAGCTGCAGCTGGAGTTCTCTGTGAGATAGTCAATGATGACGGAACTATGGCTCGGGTTCCAGACCTGATCGAGTTCTGCAAGACACATGGCCTGCTGATGGTGACGATTGCTCAACTCGTCAAGTATCGCCGCCAAAATGAGAAGCTCGTGCGTCGAGTA
>JBBDMQ010000194.1:0-4015 GCA_040878245.1 Microthrixaceae bacterium | reverse complement strand
TTTATTGTGGTGGTGGTTGGGCGTGGCTTGATTGTGGTTGTTGAGGTGGTTGGTCGAGTGGTGGCAATTCTTGGTGCAGTGACTGCTTGGCCAGAGATTCCAGCTTGGCTGGCAGTTTGACTCAACTCTGGCAATGCCAGAGGAGTACAGGCTGCGCTCACAACGAGCAGCAATGAGATGATGGAAAGGACTGGAATCGTGTTGCGCAACCGCAACTGGCACTTGTTGAGTCTCATGCTCCGATGTCGTCGGCGCACCTACTTGGCCCGGCTGCGACATCAGTCGTATCGACATTGAGTCGAGAAGCTTGAGGGGAATTTATCGATGGTTTGAAGGGGTGAGTTCGTTCGCAGCTATTCGACCTTGTTTGGTCCCAACTTCGACTTGGAAGTCAGCCGATTCAACCTCGTTAGCGTCCTGTTCATCAAGGTCAATAACATCTTCCCGCAATGTGTGACCACCTGCAGTCGCTGCTTTCCAAACATCAAGTTCAGATGGCAGCCCCCGGCCCATCCAAAACACTGGACCACGAACTGTTGGCCCTAAATTGCCAGCGCGAAACCTACTGCGCTCCACTGCTGCCTGCCGAGTTGCTACTCCGGGTTGAGCTAGCCAAGAACTTTGAAGTGTGCCGCTTGCCGCTAGGGCAACAAGTCCAGCGGTGAGCAAGCCTCGAACTACCCTGCGTGCCGAGTCATCACTCAGGCCGAACTGCGTTATGAGTAGGTCGTGCAGTTCGCCGTCAGTTAGGTCAAGCACAACTGCGAGCGCCGATAAGTCCTGTGAGCGCAAGTGAACTTGAGCGTCAACCGAGAGGCCTCGCTGCCTTCGTACTGCGGCGAGATAACTGTGAATCAAAGAGATGTTGAACTCTTGCGGAGTGGTGTTTTTGCCAAGGTGATCGGCCACTAAAATCTGTTCAGTTCCAACGGTTAAAATCCCAATATGTTCCGGGTCGATTAGCTCACGTCGGGCCACCATGACATTGTCAATATCTGGTCCAAGAACTGCTACTGCACGAAGCAGTTGATCAGAGTCCGGTGTTGTGTGATGAGACTCCCAAGAGCGAAGCGTTGATCGAGGAACTCCAATGCGGCGCGCAGCATCGCCTTGATTGAGCCCTGACAAAACTCGAAGTCGGTGTACAGCAGTTCCGGTATTGCGTTCTTCGAGCATCGAGTCCTCTCTGTTCGTGGAAGGGAGATAGCCCTCAATCGGCCGAAATTCCTGAGATGTAAGCAATTCAACCTAATCAATGGGTTTCTACTTTTAATCCCGGCACACTGCTTGAGAAGTTTTGAAAATTGAACAAGAACTGCTAGGTTACCCATCGGTAACCTACTCACCGGTAACCTACGCATCAGTAACTAAAAACATCTGCTTCCCGAAAGGACCGCACCCATGAGCGAATTTTCGATGGCCTTAAACGAGGACCAACTACAAATCCAGAAATGGGTCCATGACTTTGCCGAGGGTGTAGTTCGCCCGGCTGCTGAAGAGTGGGATGAACGCGAAGAGTTCCCGTGGCCCATCGTTCAGGAGGCAGCCAATATTGGTCTCTACGGATTTGAGTTCATCTCTCAAGCCATGCTCGGCGATCCAACTGGGTTGACTATGCCAGTTGCCCTTGAGGAACTGTTCTGGGGAGACGCAGGTATTGGATTATCTATCTTCGGATCGGGCCTTGCTGCAGCGGGAATTGCTGGCAACGGAACTGTTGAGCAGACAATGGAATGGGTGCCGCAGTGCTACGGAACCCCCGAAAAAATTGCTCTTGGAGCGTTCTGCGTCTCTGAACCTGATGCTGGATCGGACGTCTCATCGCTGCGGACTCGTGCGGTGTATGACGAGGTGAAAGATGAGTGGACACTCAACGGAACCAAAGCGTGGATTACCAATGGCGGAATTGCCGATGTTCACGTTGTGGTGGCAACTGTTGATCCAGCTCTGAAGGGAAGAGGGCAGGCGAGTTTCATTGTTGGCCCAAACACACCGGGACTGTCTATGGGGCAGAAGTACAAGAAGCACGGTATTCGCGCATCGCATACCTCTGAGGTAGTGCTTGATGACGTCAAGATCCCTGGCTCGCATCTGCTCGGCGGTAAGGACAAATTGGATGAGAAGATTGCTCGAGCACACGAGGCTTTGAAGAACCCAACAATCCGGTCAGGCAAGCAGCCAGCTATGGCTACTTTCGAGGCCACCCGTCCAGCTGTGGGCGCACAGGCAATAGGTGTTGCCCGCGCTGCCTATGAGTACGCACTTCAGTATGCACAAGAACGTGTCGCATTTGGTAAGCCCATCATCATGAATCAGTCAATTGCGTTCATGCTCGCCGATATGGCGACTCAGATTGAGGCCTCTCGGATCATGGTGTACCGGGCAGCCTGGCTAGCTAACAACGGTGGCGGGTTTGTGAACGCCGAAGGATCCATGTCGAAACTGATGGCCGGTCGGACGGCTGTATGGGTGACTGAACGCGCCATTCAGATTCTTGGTGGGTATGGCTACACCCGCGAGTATCCCGTGCAGCGTTGGCACCGAGACGCCAAAATCTTTGACATCTTTGAGGGCACCGAGCAGATTCAGCAGCTGGTGATTGCCAGAGCGATTTCTGGTCTGCGAATCGAATAACTACGGAGGACCACTCACCACGTGTCCGTTTCTCCAACCAATCTTTGGGTCAAGCAGTAGGTCGGTCCTTTCAACAACCGGCTCTCACCTCAGTTGTTCAGAGGAAGTGTCTTATGGGAAATAACGGTGGTGTCAAGTGTGACGGGTGCGGCGAAGACTTCGATTATTCTCTCGGATCTGGTATGCGTGGCAGCGTAACCCACTGTTGGGACTGCGGTGCACAAGGATTTGAGTTTTATAGTTTTCTTGGCACCGACAGTGCAAATGATTCGGCGGAACCAGACTGCAAGTGTTCCTGCGGCTCTAGCAGTGAGGCACCGGTTCGCTGCCCCAACTGCTTAAAGCCATTCACGATTGAGGAACTGGACGGGATGGATCAGTGGTTTATTGGTAGGTGGGACTAGCAGTTGCGTCAGCCTCATGCGCTTGCTGGGCTGTCAAATGAGCGATAGCAAATATTGAGACTTGACTAGCCGGGCCAAATTAGCGGGGCCAAACTAGCGGGCAGGATGGCGGCCCAAGCATGTCTCCCGCGGCCGCATCCTCCATGCCTGCCCTCTCTGGCAGACCCGGCTTGCGTCGGTAGCGAGCGTCATCGCCGCAGTACCGCAAAGAGACTGCACGCCTGCGTGTTTGCGAGGAGTTGCCGGGAGAACCATGCAGCGTTCGAGCATGATGCACCGTCAAGTCGCCTGGCTCTAGGTCAAAAGATATGACGCGGGCGGCTAGTTCGGGGGTTCCCAGCACATCAGGCACTATCTCACCCTCGGTTCCCGGAATCGGCTCGTCAGTGACAAACATATTTGGCCGATACACCACCTGCTCGAGGTGTGAGCCACGAACCCAACTGACTGCGCCAGATTCCGGTGATGCTGCATCAAGGGGAATCCACATAGTGCAGATCTGCTCGCCATCTACATGAAAGTATCCGGCATCCGTATGAAATTTGGTTGCAAAGGGCGACCCTGCTTCTTTCACAAGAACGCTGTCTTCCCAAAGCCAAATCCGCTCGGAACTCAAAAGTTGCGAGGCAATCTCTGGCAGCGGTGATGCAGTTGCAAAGCCATGAAATGTCTCGTCATGTTTCCAATGATCCGTGCCCGCAGAAAAAGCTGGGGCCCCGGCCACTGCCGCCCCGGCCGCCCCGGCGGACTGAGCGGACTCCGATGGCTCTGGGTTGCTTGAAGGGGCCATGACTCCAAGGTTGACCGCCTCACCTTGGGCGAGCGCTCGTTCAAGCGGAACTCCCAAAGCCTTGATCCAGTCAGTGTCAAGAATCCCTCGAAGCAGGACGACCCCATCTTGGTAAAAACTGTCCTTCTCGGCTTGGGTTACTGAGCGTATCGGTTTGGTCGAGAGCATTGATGTTTCCTTCAGTTCA
>JBBDMQ010000193.1:0-4022 GCA_040878245.1 Microthrixaceae bacterium | reverse complement strand
TGTTTGCCGATCGACTTGGCAGACGCAAGGTGGCACTCGCTTCATTTCTAGTTGCTGCGACTCTTACGGTGCTGACCGCCGCAGCACCGAGCCTGTGGGCAGTGGGAGCTCTGCAATTTTTCTCTCGTAATTTAGCTATTGCTGGCTTGCTCTGCGCAGATACGATCGCCGTTGAGGAAATGCCACCGGGGTCACGAGCCATGGTTTCAGGCCTTGGAGCGCTTGCATTTGGTCTAGGTGCTGGAATCATCGTCTTAACACTGCCCTTGTCAGACCTTGGGACCTGGGGGTGGCGCCTTACCTTTGTGGCGGCGGGGCTCTCACTGCCGCTCATCTGGAACGTGCGCAAGCACCTGCCCGAAAGCAAGCGCTTTGAGAAACTTGTAGAAGATCGCGAATCGGTTGCACTTGCAGCGCTCAGCCTTGACCTAGCCACCGAGCCACTCGCTCCATTAATGGCGGCTTCGCAAGACAGCCCAGCAGCAAACCGAATCAATATTTGGCGGTTTGCCATAGTGGCCGCAATCTTCTTTTTACTCAACGTTTTTCTTGCCCCGGCCTCTCAACTTCAGAACGACTACTTACGCACCGAAGTTGGGTTTAGCGCCATCATGATCACAGTTTTCATTGTGGCAACCACTACTCCGGGGGCGATTGGTGTACTCGTTGGAGGTCGCTTCGCAGATAAGCATGGCCGAAAGATCACGATTATTCCGGGCTTGCTGGCCATTGGAATTTTCAATGCAATCTTCTTCTCCGTGGTTGGCATTCCCATGTGGGTTGCGTCACTGCTAGGAACGTTGATCGGAGGAATGGCTGCCCCTGCACTTGGAGTTATTGCACCGGAATTGTTCCCCACAGCCCATCGCGGCGCAGTACGAGGGGCAGTCGCCGCTCTTGCAGTATCAGGTTCGGTGGCTGGCCTTCTCTTAGCAGGGCCCCTGATTGATTCTCGGGGCTACGGGTTTACCTTTGCTTTGCTGGCAATTACACCAATCCTCGCTGCCATAGTTGCGTGTGCACTACCCGAAACTCGGGGCAAAGAACTCGAAGAGATCAACCCGTAGCTTTGTCAGCCCAGCAAGATTCTGCGGGCCTCGGTTAACTCGGCAATTCGTGTTGCCGCAGCACCGTTCGAGGCGCCGTGGTCTGGATGCGCTAAACGAAGCCCAGTTCGAAACGCTCGTTGCACATCTTTTCGTGAAGGATTGGCGGCCTTTGGGTCACGCATGTCGAGCATTGCGAGTGCCCAAGAAATCGGGTCACCTACGGAGCTGATTGAGACAACGCCGCTTCGGCCAGATAAGTGTTCAAGAAGCGCCGACTCGCTACCACCACGCCACATCAAGCCCTTGTGGACTGTGGACATGACCGCTGGAACAACCTCCCAAGGCACGCGGGCTGCGGCATACACAGCGCACAACACATGCTGCGCCGGAGTGCCTTGCTCATCTTCGAACTGAAACTCCAGTGCTTCGCCATCGCCGAGCAACCGATGCACACATTGCTGCAAGCCAACGGTGTCCTCTTGGAACCGGTGCCGCAGCTTTGGTTGCGGAATACTGTTGCCCGATTCAAGCTGCGCCATGAGCTGCAGAAGTTCGGCGTGCATATCGGAGTCGATCTCTGAAGTAAATCGAGCGGCTATTGCCCCAAGCAAAATCCCACCAAAGCCCGGAGCCGGGCTCACGGGTAGCTCAAGATTGCCAAGGGCAACTCGGCGCGTCGGGGCGATGGGCCGAGAAAGAAAACTCTCGACCTGTGCAAGCATCATCACTCTTCCAACTTACCTCTTGTAGTGCCTCGGATTGCAGTCGTGGCCTGCGGTAACGCCCTGTCACGCTTCTTGGCTCTATCTGGGCTCTTGCACGAAGGCCAGCACCGTCACGCCACCGTGTTGCTCGGTAAGCGAAGGGTCAAGCAAATAGCCAGAAGGATGCTGCCAATGTTCAAGGGTTTCAGGTGTTGACTCTGGGTACTCCAACAGGTGCCGCACTAGAGCACCTTTCAGATACTTATTCCAGTGCGATACGGCAACTAGCGACCCATCTTGACGACGCTCAAAGAACTTGACGGTCCTTTGGCTGAGCTGTTGGGGTTGGGTCCACGCAGCATTATGTTCTAGCGGTAATAAGTTCCACACCTGACGACCTTGCGCAAGCGAATCAAGCTGAGTAGAAATCGGCTCTCTCCACCAGGTTGAAAGCTTGCCAAGCGAGGGCAACGATGCACCCATCTTGAGCTTGTAATCAGGAATCTGATCAGTTGGAGTCACAAGGCCCCACAAACCAGAAAAGATAATAATGCTGCGCTGCATTCGACGACGCTCCACTCCCGACAGCGAAGGCAGGTCCAAGGCCTCATAAAGAACTCCTGAGTAGCGCTCAATTGCAGGCAATGTGGGCGACTCCAAAACGGAGGAATTCGCCATCGTGGCAGCCTGCAGCGCCGCGCCCTTCACTCCAAGAAGTTTTGACCGCTCGGCCTGATTCCTTGCCATAGCTGTCTCTAACGCCTTGATCACTAACTTGCGTGCCTCGGCTGCCTGAGCGTTTTTGAGTTCAACTGCCATGTTGCCGGGTTCCCATGAGGGTGCAGTGCCGCCCGTCGCCTTGCCCTCGGATGGCGGTAAAAGAATCAAAGGCAATTTGGTGGGCACCTTCTAGATGTTGCCAGAAAGCAAGTACTACTGAGCAACCCGGGCGACCGCATAATTGCTCAGAGTTCTGATACACATGACATATGACACTGACCATTAACGGTCCAGCCGCCGCTAGAAGCCTTCGTGAAATCAGCCAAAATGAGGCTGCCGTCAGCGAGTCCCAGCGAACCATCTCGGCACCGCTAGTTGATGCCCTCTGGGAGAGCGGGCTACTCAGGTTTTTGAACACTCCGCAAGCGGGTGGATGCGAGCCAACCTTTACCGAGGTCATCGAAACTTGGATTGAGATGGCTATCCAAGACGGAGCTTTAGGCTGGATCGGTATTGCAAATATGCCCTCTGCCATGGCCGCATCGGCTTACTTACCCGAGGACGGGTTCCAAGAGCTTTTTGGCAATCCCCTTGATCGAGTAACCGTTGGCGGGCAGTTCTTTCCGAATGGCTCCGGCGAGTCCACCGGCGATGGCTACATGTTGTCAGGATCCTGGAACTTTGGGTCAGGAACAGCTCATTCCAAGTACATCGCCTGTGGGTTCTTTCCGGTCATTGATGGTGAGGCAATCTTTGAGATCTCGGAGATTCGAGCAGCACTTGTCCCTCGGGAGCAGGTGCAGTTCACCGACGGATGGCATGTTCAGGGCCTGCGTGGAACCGGAAGTTATGACTACTCAGTGACCGAGGTATTTGTTCCCGAGTCTCGATGCTTCCCTCTCTTTACCCGCAGTCCTGAGCGAGGCACGAGCCCGCTGTTTCGTATGGGGCTGATGCCTATTACTGCCGCTGGCCACGCCGCTTGGGCACTCGGTGTTTCAAAGAGCATGCTTGACGATGTTGCCGATTTAGCGCTGAAAAAGGCCCGCATGTCTGACATGGAGACCCTGGCGCTTCGCAACACCTTCCAACGCAACTTGGCCCACTTCACTGGCATGTGGAGGGCTGCTCGAGCAGGCATCCTCGAGACTTTTGGGTCAGCTGAACGAGCCGTTGCAGCAGGCAAAGAACTGACGCCGACTATGCGAGCAGATATGCGCGTTGCCGCCACCTACGCCACCGAGGCGTCACGAGAGGTTGGGCAGTGGGCTCACCTTGCGGCAGGCACCACTGCGATTCGCGATGGCAGTCGCATGGAGCGAGCATTTAGAGACCTCTACACCGGAACTCAACACGCTTTTATTAGCGAGAAGACCTATATCGATGCAGCTCAAATTTGGTTGGGCCTAGAAGAGGACCTGCCCGGGGTCTAAGCAGTGCTGTTTGGGAAATGCAGTGCTGTCTGGGTAATGCAGTGCCCTCGGTTGGATTCGAACCAACGACCGACGGATTAGAAGTCCGTTGCTCTATCCATCTGAGCTACGAGGGC
>JBBDMQ010000192.1:0-4044 GCA_040878245.1 Microthrixaceae bacterium | reverse complement strand
TAGCGCTTCGGTGCGCTCCAAAGCTTTGGAGTTGATACAGGCTGAGCCTGCCCGCAAGAACGGCCGAATTTTGGGGCTTACTGGAACTCCGGGTTCTGGAAAGTCATCGTTGCTCTCTCGTATTACCGTTGACTTACTCCAAGCTCACTCCGACTTGTCGCTGGCTGTTCTTGCTGTTGACCCGTCGAGCCAAGTGTCTGGCGGTGCGTTGCTCGGGGATCGCACAAGAATGCGATTCTTGCCCTCAGAAAACAGACTCTTCTTTAGGAGCCAGGCCTCACAGACCGATCTTGGCGGCCTTGGCCCCTCGACCTTTCAAGTTTGTCGGCTTCTCACGCAATTATTTGATTGCGTGATGATCGAAACAGTTGGCATTGGGCAGAGTGAGGCCGATATCCGTCACCTTGCCGATCGGGTGTATTTGGTGTTGCAGCCACTCGGCGGCGATGAGGTTCAGTTCCTTAAGGCGGGGATTATTGAGATTCCTCATGCATTTATTTTGAACAAGTCAGACGAGCCCGCTGCACTCAAGAGTTACAACCATCTGCGTTCAAGTATGTGGCTTGCTCGTCCGTTTGAATCAGAGGAATTACCTATCTTTCAGACAAGTGCAGTCACAGGGATGGGCCTTGAGGAACTCGAAAGCGAGATGCTGAGCCATATTTCTGCTCAAGGTGCTGCAGGCCTTGAAGCTAGAGAGCCCTATTTTTTTGATCGCTGGGTACACCAAGAATTTGGTAAAGCAGGCGGCCGTTTCCTGACGCAGCAGTTTGGTGGCGCCGCAGCAATGCTTGCTCAGTCGGGCGGCTATGAACGCGCTCAGGCTGATTTTGGCCAAGTGTTTCAGGTAGACACGTAGATTCCGAATTTGTTCACTTCCTAGCGTTTCCGATAGGTTGAAAACCACGGCGCTGCTGGGTGCCGTGTTATGCAACATGTTCCTGAGTGGGGGAAGCCGGTCAAAATCCGGCGCTGTCCCGCAACCGTGGGTGTCAGGTTCCTTTGGAACTCGGCACAAGTCGGAATGCCTAGTCAGGGGCTACAGCTCTAATCATCCGTCGAGGATTGCGGAACGAGAGCTCGAAATAGGTCGTCCTAAGCAGATGCAAATCTGCTGAATTTGGATTCCAATATTTTGGGGGAAGTTCGGATCCTCGCCTACGAAAGGCGAAGTTATGAATTCTAAGTTGCACGAAGTGAGAGGCAAACTCCGGTCGAGGGTTGTCGTTCCCATCATGCTTGGTTGTGTTGCGCTTGTTTCTGCCTGTGTTGCACCACCAGTCCCAGTTACTGGACCAGTGATTACCGGTCAAGCCTGTCCCGAAGGTGATGATGGGGTCACCGTGGTCGTTGATTACACATCGCTCAACAACTCAATCAAAGTCGCTTGCGCATCTGGACCTCAGGCAAGCGGTCTTGCAGCACTAGCGGCTGCTGGATTTACCCAAACCGAGGTTCCGACCTATCCCGGCGCAGTCTGTACCATCAACAGCCTGCCGGCACAGGGCTTTCCATTCTGCTGGGAGACTGGCGGCTATTGGGGCTACTACCGTTCGGACCGTGTTGCCGCTTGGGATTATTCCCCTGTGGGTGCCGCAGATGGTCCACTCGTTGAGGGATCCGTCGAAGGATGGGCTTGGCAGCCAGACTTTGTTGGAGATGTGCCCGGCGTATCAATCGCGGGCCTTGCTGCTTACACCCCCTGAACGGTGAGGCTCATCTTCTGGATCTGAGTAATCACTCCTCAGTTCGTGAAAGTGAACCGGGGCATCAAAGGCCGCTCGGCGCGTTGAGCGTCGCAGCACTGCTAGCACGGTAGGTCCGAGCAGAACAATCGCCAACGTGTTGGTGATTGCTCTGCCGGTGTCCCAACCAAAGGTTGAAGTTGCAATCGTATAAACAAAAAACCTCTGCAGATTATCAGCCACTGATGCCCCGGCCACGAACGATAATTGAGTTCCTTCGCCAGTAGTGAACGGCCAAAACCACATGTTCAGCAGGAAGCCAAAGAAATATGCGGCGACTACCCCGTAGCCTACGAGTAAGGCGATTTCTACACGACCTTTGGCCTGAGGAAGTAGCCCTGCGCCAAGTCCAATCCAAGATGCAGCAAGCATTTGAAACGGCAACCAAGGTCCAATTCCGCCGGTGATAAGGGCCGAGGCAAACATGGTGGTTGATCCAAGTACAAAACCAAACCCTGGACCGTAAACACGCCCAGCAAGAATGAGTAAGAAAAAGACGGTCTCGATTCCGGCCACTCCGGCTCCAAGTGGGCGCAGCACAGCTCCGAATGCTGTGAGCACACCGAGCATGGCAAGGGCTTTAGTGTCAATGCCAGCATTGCCGTGTAGCTCGGCGAGCAATACGGCAATGAGTGCTGGCAGAATCAGCGCAAACACAAACGGTGCATCGCGATGGTGCGAAATTCCAGCTGCTGGGCTCAACAGGAGCGGCCACAAAAACATCATGAGTCCAGCCACGGATACCACCGCCAAAACAAGCCCCGAGCGAGGACTCATTCGTAGCACCGTGGCCCTCACTGGGCGCACCCTCGAGCGCTAGCGACATCTTCCACCGTGAGCCATGGCTCAGGGCTTAAAATTTTTGCAACTTGAGGGGCGAAGGCTGGCGAGGCCATTACAACCTCGGCAGTGGGTCCATCAGCCACTATTTCACCTGCAGCAATCACCATCACTCGGTCAGCAGTTGAAGCAACAAACTCAACATCATGAGTAGAGACAACAATTGCATGGCCCTGCGTTGCGAGCTCTTGTAAAAGTTGAGTGAGGTGTTGCTTTGCTGTGTAGTCAAGTCCGCGTGTGGGCTCATCAAGAAGCACAACGCTTGGGCTGGCGCACAGTTGTATCGCAATCACCAAGGCAAGCTTCTGCCCCTCGGATAGGTCTCTCGGATGAGCCAAAAGATCAATGCCTGCCAAGATGCGGTGAAGAATCTGTGAACACGTGCCGGCAGGTTGTTGGGCATCTAGGTCTGCTTGGATGCATTCGGCCTGCACCGTTGCTAGGTATAACAAGTCGGTTGGAGTCTGAGGGACAAGACCAACTAACCCTCTGGCCTGACTCGGGGGAAGTATCCCTGGGTCTTTGCCCATCACACTCACTGACCCGCCGTGTCTGGCACCCGTCCCTTGTAATGCCCATAACAGCGAAGATTTCCCGGAACCATTGCGACCCATCAGCGCAACTATCTCACCTGATAGAAGCTCAACATCTACTTGTGCAACAGCGACTATGTCTCCGTATCGAACCGTTACCTTCTTGGCTGTCAGAGCAGGCCTTGGCGTATCTGCAGGGCTAGCTGTAACAGCAGGGCTTGCCGTAACAGCAGGGCTTGCTGCGATTCCTTGAAGCTCGAGTCGCAGATTTCCGGCTACTCGCCGCGCATCTCGCACTGAGAGCGGCAGCGGCGACCAGCCTGCAAGGCGACCCAGACGAACCACTGGTGGCGCAACCAAACTTGTTGCAAGTATCTCCTGCGGTGCTCCCGAGATCACCTGGCCGTCGCTCTGCACAGAGATCACACGGTCTGCATACTGCAACACTCGCTCGAGGCGATGTTCGGCAATAACGACAGTTACTCCGAGATCATGAACAAGCCGAGTGATTGCAGCAAGGACCTCTTCGCTGGCCGTTGGGTCAAGAGCCGAAGTGGGCTCATCAAGTACCAACACTCGTGGGTGTGTCGTCAACACCGAACCGATCGCAACACGCTGTTGTTGTCCACCCGAAAGGCTGCGTATTGAACGATTTCGTAATTCGGCAATTCCTAGAAGATCAAGTGTTTCTTCTACTCTCTGACGCATCACTGCTGGCGCTATGGCCAACTGTTCCATGGCGTAAGCAAGTTCCTCTTCAACCGTGTCGGTAACAAATCCTGCTAGCGGATCCTGACCGACCACCCCAACCAAATCGGCGAGTTCTCTGGGCGGATGAGTAGCAGTATCTCGACCGTTCACCGTGACCCGACCAGACAGAGTTCCACCAGTGAAGTGCGGCACGAGGCCGTTGATTGCACCAAGAA
>JBBDMQ010000191.1:0-4053 GCA_040878245.1 Microthrixaceae bacterium | reverse complement strand
CCGCCAGGTCCACCTCCGATTACCACAACATCAAAGTGTTGGTGCGAGCCAGCGGCTGGGTCGGTTGCGCCTACGGGCACTGAGTTGGGTGTGTCCGGAGTTGCTGATTGAGCATTGGTGTTATCCACGCCCCCCAGACTACTCAGATGAGCTGAGCAGCCTGCACAGCAAAGGCAACCAAAATGGCCATTCCACAAATCAATGCAAGAACTATCAGCATTCTGGTGCTCACCCCTTCCAAGTTAGTGCCGTTAAGCGCCGGTGGTTTTCCTACGGTGATTCCGCAACCTTCAGAAGCGCAAGACCTGTTGGGCCGTAAGACCAGCCATGCTGACTAAGGTCTTGACGGACTACATCCCGTGACGCGTTACTCAGCGGGCGAAATACTTACGAGGACGAGCGCAACTGCGCCTAAACAGGAGGACGACGTGCGAGATGCACTAGGAGAGGTGCAATCAGTTCTGGTACTCGGCGGCGGGTCGGATATTGGCCAAGCAGTCTGCCTGCGACTGATACAAGGCCGCTGCCGCACCGTAATTTTGGCTGGTCGACCTGAGGACGGCATGGAGTCTGTTGCGCAGGTGTTGCGCGCCGGAGGAGCTGACACGGTTGAAATTGTGCACTGGGACTGCACCGACGTAGCGAGTCACACCAAGGTGATTGGAGACGTATTCGAAGAGTATGGCGACATTGACCTGGTCTACGCACCGGCAGGAATACTTGGCAGCCAAGAGGCGTTCGACACTGATCCGGCCTTTGCTGCAGCCGCAGTGAACATCAATTTCGCTGGTCTGGTCTCTGCAAGCTTGGTGGTAGCTGAACGCTTTAAGGCACAGGGGCATGGCGTGCTGGTTCTGATGTCTTCTGTAGCTGGTTTGCGAGCTCGAAAAGACAACTTCGTCTACGGCTCAACTAAAGCTGGCCTTGACGCCTTCGCTCAGGGTCTTGGAGACAGCTTGGTGGGAACCGGCATAAAGGTGATTGTTATTCGACCCGGTTTTGTTCACACGAAAATGACCACAGGCATGAAAGCTGCTCCGTTCTCTACAACCCCTGAGCATGTTGCCGAACTCTTGAGTGCTGCACTTGCGAGTGGCCAAGAAGTGGTGTGGGCACCAGCAATCCTGAAGTACCCGTTTTTTGTCTTTCGGCTACTTCCACGAGCGGTCTGGCGCAAAGTCAGTGAACGTGGTTAGGCAGAAGAGCTAGGTGCGCTCAGGAGCGCGACCGAAACAGCCTGAAGAAGTGGTAACCAAGTAGAGAAACCGGCACCCGAGGCCGGTGAAAGAGGAATCAGTTATGAAGATTGCGCTCACCGGGGCCAGCGGCCTTATCGGTACCCAACTCATCCAAGCACTCCAAAGCTCCGGTCACGAACTCACCCAGTTCAGCCGCCCGAGCTCTGTTCAACCTGCGCCGAAGATTCGCCAAGCCACGTGGGATCCTTCCCGACAACTCATAGATGCAACGGCCCTTGAAGGAATCGATGCAGTGATACATCTGGCAGGGGTTGGAATTGCCGACAGCCGCTGGACACCAGAGCAAAAGGACAAAATTTTAACTTCGCGCACACTTGGGACGAGCCTGATCGCCAAGACCATGGCAGCAATGGACAATCCGCCGGCGGTGCTGCTCTCTAGCTCAGCCATTGGCTACTACGGAGAACACGGCGATGAGATCCTTGATGAATCTGGCAGTCCGGGTTCGGAT
Organism: Microthrixaceae bacterium; assembly: GCA_040878245.1. Lineage (GTDB taxonomy): Bacteria > Actinomycetota > Acidimicrobiia > Acidimicrobiales > Microtrichaceae > IMCC26207. The sequence continues at coordinate 2,343 of JBBDMQ010000191.1, read as the reverse complement.
TTTACGGCAAAGGTCTGCATCGACTGGGAGGCTGCCGCTCAACCAGCCGTTGATGCGGGCATCCGGGTCGCACTGCTCAGAACCGGAATCGTGCAGTCCACCGAGGGCGGTGCTCTCGCAAAACAGCTCCCGTTCTTTAAACTTGGGCTAGGCGGCAAAGTTGGCTCTGGCAAGCAATACATCAGTTGGATCTCTATCGAAGACGAGATCCGCGCCATTGAGTTCTTACTCACCAAAGAACTGTCTGGGCCCGTCAACCTGACCGCTCCCGAGCCTGTAACGAATGCCGAGTACACCAAGATTTTGGGTGGAGTGCTTCATCGGCCAACGACGATTCTGCCGATTACCGGACCAAGATTGTTGTTCGGACGCGAGCTAGCCGACTCACTACTTCTGACGAGCTCACGAGTGGTACCAGCGGCCTTACTCGATGCAGGGTTTAGCTTTGAGCAACCAGATCTCAAGAGTGCGCTTACTGCGCTACTCGGCTAGCAATTCCCAACGCCCACAAAATCTTAGGCGCCGATAACCAGCGCTTTCCGTCGATAACCGGCGCCAAAGATTTGGTTGTGAGTGCATTGAAGTGCTTGGGGAAGGTTGAGAGGACCTGGTTCTAGACCTAGGGTGAGGCTTTGGGCATCCGGTCAGGGCAACAATCAACCCCTGACAGCGGAACCCTTTGGGCAACTCGCCCAGACAAAACAAACAGTGTGAGGACAAAAGACTTGAGTGCAAACAGCAAACAGGTTTCGGCTAGTCGAGTTATTGCCGCCGACGCGCAACGCATCTTTGAGGTTGTTGCCGACCCAACCTTGCATCATGTCATTGATGGGTCAGGGAGCGTGCAGGGTGCTTCGGGTGACTCTCGAAAGCTTGCATTGGGAGACAAATTCGGGACGAAGATGCGCATAGTTGTGCCATACCGAATCAGCAACAAAGTGGTCGAATATTCAGAGGGTCGCCTGATTGCTTGGGCACATGCTGGTGGGTGGCGTTGGCGCTACGAATTTGAACCCATTACCGAGGGTACAGATGCCGGCTCAACACTGGTGACCGAGACCTTTGACTGGTCAACAACGAAGTTCGGTGCCTATGTGGAGCTCACTAAGTCCCCTCAGAAGAACCTCAAGAATATCGAGTCGACGCTCGGCCGACTCGACGCATTCGTCGAAAACACATCCACCGCGCTCTAAGTCTCAGTTCTTATTGTGCAAGGAACCACGCACCACACAAATGTGCCCAACCTAACTGCGACTGCTCCACTTGGTCTGCGATGAATCAACGAGCGACGCGCAAGGTTGCCGCTTTCGACTTCGATGGCACCCTGTCACAACGAGACACCTTGATTCCATTTTTGATCTCTGTGACTGGGCGCGCTCGCTTTGCTCAGATCGCCTCGCAGATTGGCCTCTCGGGGGCGCTCAGAGGGGTAGACCTGCGCAATCGTGATGCGGTGAAGGCTCAGATGATTCATCGCTCAATGTGTGGTCGGCGCAATCAGGATTTGCTTCGACTCGGCGAGGTGTACTCCCAAGATTTGCTTGCCCATGAGCTAAACCCCGTGACCCTGCAACGACTCGAACAGCATCGCGAAGCTGGCCATGAACTGGTTTTCGTTTCGGCTTCACTCACGTACTACCTCGACCCGTTAGCTAGCAGTTTGGGTGTTGGTTCAGTCATTGCGGTGAAACCGACCGTTGAGCATGGCCTGCTGACAGGGCAGATGGAGTATCCAAACGTGCGCGCAGAACAAAAGGCAATCCGCCTGCGGTCCTGGCTTGAGCAGCCGGCTATCGGCCCAATGCCCGAAATTGAGTTGTGGGCTTATGGCAACTCAAGTGGCGACCACGCACTCCTACAAATGGCTAATCATGCGTTTTGGCTCGGCAAACCCTCAAAACTGCCGGCGGGTTCACAAGTGTTGATACCTAGCTCAGCACCGTTTGCATCTCGTTGAGGCTCGCTCTGATACCGCCTAGTGACCGGCGACCTAGCCCAAGCCCAAGCCACATTGAGGAAAATCAAAACAGGCTCAGAGGCAGATCAACCAATCATTTGGGCTGCATCCTGGTGCCTGTATCGATCCGGATGGACTCGCCGTTGATGTAGCTATTGGTGATCAATTCGATTGCCAACGATGCGTATTCCGATGAGTATCCAAGGCGCTTCGGGAAGAGCGTGTCCTTCATAAGGTGATCCTTCATCTCCTGATTACCGCCATAAATCGGCGTATCAAAGAATCCAGGGATGATGGTGTTGCAGCGAATTCCTACAGGAGACAAGTCCCGAGCAATCACCAAAGTCATCCCCACGATGCCTGCTTTAGAGACGGTGTAAGCAACT
>JBBDMQ010000190.1:0-4070 GCA_040878245.1 Microthrixaceae bacterium | reverse complement strand
CTCACCTGACCAAGAATCACATGGGCAGTGGTGGAGCCGAACGTCAAGATCCAGATCGGAGCAGCTACCAGCATCGACCACGAGAAGAACGGCACCCGTGACAAGCTCATTCCCACTCGGCGATGTGAGAGCACAGTAGTGACTACACAGACAGCTCCGAGCGACAGAGCCACCATCATGGCTCCCATTGAGAGCATGCCTAGTCGGGCGCCTTCCAGTTTGGAACCGCCTACCCCGCCATCGAGTGGCACGCTGATCAGGAAGATCACGGCTGCGACAAGCCAGGCCCACAATGACAGGGCTGCAGCCCGAGGAAACGCAATTGCCGGCGAGCCAACCTGCAGCGGTACCAAGCAGATAGCAAGTCCAAGCAAGAGCCCCATTGCCCCCATCAGAACCATTGCGACTAGGGCGCTGTTCCAAACTGGGTCGGCGATATTGAGGGGTCCGCTCGAACCCAATGCAGTAAGTCCGCCCACTGCTAGTGCGGCAGCCGCAATAGCCATAAGGAGCAAGGAACTCAAAATAAATGTCCTACCGATTGCCTGATGCTCGCCAGTACCAATCACTCTCTCAAGAGCGGTCGGCACCGGACTGCGAGTTCCAGAGCCTTCTGGTTCGGAGTTGTCAGAGGTAGGTCTTGTATCAGTCAGTGTCATGTGTGTCGTGCCCTCGTGAGGTTCTCCCGAAGGTGAATCCTCAACCAAGATCGTTATTTTCTGTACCCAAATATCGGTTGTGGGCACAGCGGTCCAACCGCAGCCATTGACCTTACATCGGTCACCGCCCGGCAAAGAAAACCCTCAGCCCATTACTTGCCCATTACTTGCTCATCACCTGCTCATCACCTGCTCATCACCTGCTCAATACTGAGCACGCAGCAGAACATCTACGGCCATTACTGCAAACAGCAAGGTGATGTAGGTGATCGAGAAGGTGAATAGTCGAATAGCTTTTGCAGGCGATTCTGTCTGCATGACATCCACTGAGAACCATATGAATAGTGCCCCGAGTACTACAGCAGACAACCAGTACAACAGACCCATTTCAGCGGACCAACCAAACAGCAGCGAGCACAAAAAGACCAATATTGTATAGACCAACATTTTGGTCGTCGTCTGACGAAAGCTTGCCACTACGGGCAACATCGGAACTTCGGCGCGTGCGTAATCCTCACGATATTTAATGGCAAGAGCCCAAAAATGTGGTGGGGTCCAAAAGAACATGAGCGCAAACAGAGTTAACGGCGCCAAGCTGAAGGTGGCAGAGACCGAGTTAGTGACTGCAGCCCATCCAATTAAAACTGGAATACAACCTGCGGCACCGCCGATGACAATGTTCTGGCTCGAGGTGCGCTTCAGCCACAGGGTGTAGACGAAGACATAGAACAAACATGCCGACAGACCAAGCACTGCGGAAAGCGGGTTGACAACGACCCAGAGCCAGACAAACGCCAGAACTTCAATGCTGATAGCAAAGGTGAGCGCTGCACGAGGGGTGATCATTCCCGTGACTAGCGGGCGCTCCTTGGTTCGGTCCATGACAGCGTCAATGTCTCGATCGACATACATATTGATGGCGTTGGCGCCACCCGCTGCTAACGACCCGCCAACCATGGTGGCGAGCATGAGCCAGAGCGGAGGCATCTTGCCTTCTGCAACCACCATGGTCGGGATGGTAGTGACAAGCAGTAACTCAATGATCCGAGGTTTGGTCAGAGCAACATAGGCAGAGACTCTGGTACCTATCGAGATTGGGTGAGAGAGGGCCGGAGCAACCATGACAAGACCAAACTACGTCCCACAAGGACTCGCGAGCCAACGCGGGTAGCAAAAGCTGCCCTACTCTTTGGGGTATGCAAGTTGTAGGGAAAGCGAGTGACAGTGCTCAGGGCGCTGAAAGTGGCGGCGAAGTTGGCGCTACAGGTTTTGGCGCTGAAAGTGGCGGCGAAGTTGGCGCTGCCCCAAGCCCAGTAGGTCGCTTCACGCTTTCAGCTGAGGCTTATCGCAAAGTTGCCATTCTTGCGCTTGTGCTGATTGGAACCATCGTGGTGACAGGAGCAGCTGTTCGTCTGACAGGTTCTGGTCTTGGATGCGAGGACTGGCCTAATTGCTCCTCTGGTGATCTCGTCAAGTTTGGTAACACCAACCAAACTATTGAGCAGGTCAACCGACTGTTCACTGGCTTAGTTTCGGTAGCTGTTATTGCAGCAGTGCTTGGGTCGCTTCGCCGGCGTCCGTTCCGGAAAGATTTGGTTTGGTGGTCCTCTGGACTTGTGGCTGGAGTTCTTGGGCAGATCGTGTTGGGCGGAATCACCGTGCTAGTTGATCTGCACCCCGCAGCGGTTGGCGCACACTTTGTACTGTCAATGATTCTGGTAACTGATGCCACGATTTTGGTATGGAAGGCCGGTCATGAACCTGGCCAAACTCGCCCTCAGGTGTCTCGAACAAATCTCAACCTGTCTCGAGTTGCTGTCGCTACGGCCGCCATGTTGATGGTGACGGGGCCCATTGTGACTGGCAGCGGTCCGCACGCCGGAGATGAGATTTCGCCAAGATTTGATCTTCTCATCCCCGATGTAGCCAGGGTGCACAGCATAAATATGTGGATCTTTTTGATAGTGACCGTGACGTTGCTTGTCAGGCTCGCAAGATCAACGACCCCCGCAACAACGACCCCAGCATCAACGACCCCAGCAGACATCCTTCGGCGCGGATACTTCCTTCTGGTCGTGATCCTGGTTCAGGGCAGCATTGGCTACACGCAGTACGAACTTGGCATTCCTGCTTGGCTAGTTCTTGCTCACATTGCGGGAGCAACGCTTCTTGTGGGCTCTGTGGTGTGGTTTCATCTTGGGTTATCAACCGCAAGTTCCAGCATGAGTACTGACATATGAGTACTGACGCATGAGTACTGCCGCCCCGCTCGAGGTTATGGAGCCCGATACGGGAACTCTCGGCGAGACCGTTGAAGAGACCGACGCGCCATGGGTTGTTTTGGTGTGGAACGATCCAATCAATCTGATGTCTTACGTCACCTTGGTTCTGCAAAGACTTTTTGGGTACTCCAAAGCAGAGGCCGACAAGCTGATGATGCAAGTGCATACCGAAGGTAAGGCCGCTGTTTCTCATGGCACACGCTCAGAGGCTGAGCGAGATGTGTTTCGACTTCATGAGCATGGTCTATGGGCAACCATGCAGCAGGATTGACTACCATCCAACAGGACTGAGGAGTCACCAACATGGGCATTCTTGACTCGGTATTCGAGCCGCCATTTAAAAAGCGTCGCAGCGGTCGCTATAGCGTCAACTTGTCTGAAGACGAACGCCAAATGATCCAGAACCTTGTGCTCGACCTGCGGGAACTGCTGACTACAGATAGCCCCATGCTGCAACGACTTTTTCCGCCGCCTTATGGCGAAAACGAGGAACGCAATCAGGGCTACTCGGCGCTTGCTGGATCTGAACTTGTAGAGCGCAAGTTCTCTTCTCTTGATTGCGTCAGCACGACCATCTCGGCGGAGGACTTATCAGAGGAAGAAGTCGAGGCGTGGATGCGATCGATAAACGATATTCGGTTGGTACTTGGCACCGTTTTAAACGTGTCGGAGGACAACGAATTCGAAGCATCAGATGAAGCCATGCAAGGTATGCACAACACCTATGAATACCTTGGCATGCTGCTCGAGCGAATCGTTCGGGCCCTCTCAGTTTGAACTAGTGGGCGTGTTCGAACCGCTGAGTCATTCTCTGTCTTTGGACCTCTGCGCGCCGCCTGCTAATGTCCCAAAGTCTTCCCACGGGATGAGCCCCCATCGTCCAGCGGCCTAGGACGCCTGCCTTTCACGCAGGTAACACGGGTTCGAATCCCGTTGGGGGTACGCAGTACCAAATCAATACAGCAGTGCAGTAACACAGCAACACCGCAGTACAGCAACACCGCAATGCAGCAATACGTAGTTCCAGGATTTTCAGTACCATCATTAGTTCGTGGTCCCGTGGTGCAGCCTGGAGTGCACGCCGGCCTGTCAAGCCGGAGGTCGCGGGTTCAAATCCCGTCGGGACCGC
>JBBDMQ010000189.1:0-4078 GCA_040878245.1 Microthrixaceae bacterium | reverse complement strand
AGACAAGTTCTGAGCCCGGTGCGACGCGCTCAATACGATCAGAACTGAGAAATACAACAACCTCGCCACGAAGACCATGAGCCTTAGTGATCCGACCCACCTCAAGCAGGCCGTCTCCATCGGAGCTAGGAGCACCCGAAGTTGGCATGGAGGAACTCAGTCGACAAACTCGACGTCGATTTCGACGCCATCTCGCGCAGCTGCAGCACGAGTAACGATACGAATCGCTGACGCCATGCGGCCTCGCTTGCCGATGATCCGCCCCATATCTCCCTGAGCCACGTACAAATTGAGCCGTGGGTGAGTTGGACCATCTACAACCTCTACACGGACGCTATCGGGGGTCTCCACCAATGAGCGTGCGATGTGTTCCAGAACCGCTGTTGCTTGAACAGGTCTGGCTCCGTCTGCAGAGGTCTGCTGATTGCCTGATTCCTCGGATACGAGGTCGTCCTGACTCACTTGCTCGCCTTCGATGCTTGGAACTCGTCCCAAGCGCCAGAGATCACGAGGAGTTTTTGCACACGCTCTGATGGTTGAGCGCCCTTCTTGAGCCACTCAACAGCTTTTTCGTTGTCAAGAGTAATGGCTGAAGGCTCACGACGAGGGTCGTAAGTCCCAACGATTTCGAGATACTTGCCATCTCGAGGTGAGCGAGCGTCTGCAGCAACGATTCGGTATGAAGGTTGCTTTTTCTTGCCTACTCGAGTGAGGCGGAGTCGAACTGCCACGGTGTGTAACTTCTTTCAGTCTGGTTCTTCGGCGGTGGCGCTCCTTGATGGTGCAGAAGCGTCACAGGTGGTTCTTGAAGCGAGGCAGAACTTTCTGCAACACCCTTGGCCCAAATTTGGCCACTGCATATGATGGTCCCATCGGGACCCCTTGGGCAAGCTCAGAGTGACTTTCTCATCTGAGGGCTGATTCTCCGTGCGGTCTCTGGCTGCTCTCACTGCCACAGTTTTGGGTCGACTTGCGAATAAAACTTCGAGTGAAAGCCCGGCTGAAATTCGGTCCGACCGAGTCCCACAAAAAGTAGCAATCTAAGTGAGTTTGTCGGCGCCACTCGAGCCGCCCCGAGTGGGAAGCTGAGCTTCCATCTCTTCGAGAGTTGGCAAAGTAAACGCTTTTTTGTCAAGCTGAATCGGCCCCTTGGCTGTGACCCGACCGCCGCCTTTTTTGCCCTTCTTGGCCTTTTTAGCTTTGCGTTTAGCAAACTTATTGCCACCCATCTGCTGCATCATCTGTCGCATTTGCTTGAACTGGTTGACCAACTGAGTGACATCCGTTGCAGAGGAACCCGAACCCTTGGCAATGCGATCACGCCTGGAGTTGTCAATGATCTCTGGTTTTACTCGCTCGGCAGGAGTCATAGATTTAATGATTCCTTCCACTCGAGCTATTTGCCGGTCGTCGATTTCTACATCGCGCACCTCTTTGGGCACCCCAGGCAGCATCGACATGACTCCTGACAGAGAGCCCATTTTCTTGAGGGCCTGCATCTGATCAAGGAAGTCATCAAGGGTGAAGGTTCCGTCCATCAAGCGAGCGGCAGCTGCCTCGGCTTGGTCTTCCTCGAATGCCTCTTCGGCTTTTTCGATAAGCGTTGCGAGATCACCCTCGCCAAGAATTCGACCAGCTAAACGATCTGGTCGGAATAGATCAAAGTCTTCGAGTTTCTCACCAGTAGAAGCAAAAGCAATCGGGCGGCCCACTACCTCTTTGACTGAGAGCGCTGCGCCGCCTCGAGCATCGCCGTCGAGCTTGGTCAGGATGACGCCGTCAAGTTCAAGCGTTGCGTGAAAAGACTCGGCAACATTGACAGCGTCTTGGCCAGTCATGGCATCGACCACCAAGAAGGTGTAATCGGGCCTGACTTCATCAGAGATCTGACGAACCTGCACCATCAACTCTGCGTCGATAGCTAAGCGACCTGCAGTGTCCACGATAAGCACGTCTCTACCAAGCCGGCGTGCCTCGGCAATAGCACCGCGAGCAACCTCGACGGGGTCACCAATCCCAGACTGGACGACATCATCGGTGGCAGAGAACACTGGCACATCGATTTGCGCTGCAAGAGTGCGCAGCTGCGCAACGGCAGCCGGGCGCTGAAGGTCTGCACCAACCAGCATTGGGTTGCGGCCCTGCGCCTTAAACCACTTTGCGAGCTTGGCCGAGTTGGTGGTCTTACCTGAGCCCTGAAGACCGGCCATCAGTACCACGGTGGGCGGCTTTGAGGCATAGGTGATTCGAAGGGTCTCTCCTCCCAAGATCTGAGTGAGTTCTTCAAGAACAATTTTTTTGACTTGGAGCGCTGGATTGAGAGACTGCGAGAGGTCCTCGCCAACAGCGCGTTCTCGAATTCGTTCCTGCAGGGCCTTGACCACGCTCAGATTGACGTCGGCCTCGAGCAATGCCATGCGAATTTCTCGCAGCACTTCGTCTACGTCTGCTTCAGAAAGCCGACCCTTACCTCGAAGACGAGTAAATATTCCATCAAATCTGTCGCTGAGTGACTCAAACATTTGAGCCCTATGTTACCGGTCTGAAGCAGTTCTCTTCAACGCTCAGCTCTGAGCGAAAACAGCGTCAACAAACTCATCAGAGTTAAAGTCCACTAGATCGACCGCTGTTTCGCCGAGCCCTACCAATTTCACCGGAATTCCAAGCTCTGATCGGATAGCAAAAACGATCCCTCCCTTTGCGGAACCATCAAGCTTGGTGAGTACCACTCCCGTCACGTCTGTGGCCTCAGTGAACTGTCGTGCTTGCTGCAAGCCGTTCTGACCTGTGGTTGCATCGAGTACTAGCAACACTTCAGTGACGGTGCCTTCGCCCTTGTCAGCGACTCGCCTGACTTTAGAGAGTTCTTCCATCAGGTTGGTCTTATTGTGCAATCGCCCAGCCGTGTCGGCAAGCACGATGTCAGCGCCTTTGGCCGAGGCAGAGGCAACCGCATCGAAAATGACTGCAGAGGGGTCGCCGCCCTCTTCGCCTCGTACTAGGTCGGCTCCGCAGCGTTCCGCCCAAGTGCCCAATTGCTCTGCAGCCGCAGCGCGAAATGTGTCTCCTGCTGCCATCACAACATGATCACCCTGATCAACAAGGCGCTTACCTAGCTTGCCAATTGTTGTGGTTTTACCAACGCCATTCACTCCTACGAAAAGCCAGATGGTGGGTGCAGTTATGGCGCGAGCCAAAGTCACCGGACCTTGCAGGTCTGCCTTCATCTGGCTTTTTACCGCATCAACAAGTTCGGCCGAAGTTGTTAGGCCTTGTTCCTTGACTGTGACGCGCACAGCGTCAAGCAGCTTCTGAGTTGGGCCGATTCCAACATCAGCACGAATGAGTGCCTCTTCGAGTTCGCTCCAACTTTCGGCGTCAATCTGTGAACGAGAGAGAACTGATCCTAAAAAACCCGAAAAAGTAGAGCGCGCCTTTGACAGGCGATTAAGAAAATTTGGGCGCTCATCCTCCGTCGCGGCAGCTGCCTTCGCATCTTCGCCCGCCTGTTCAGCCTCTTCGGCTGCGGCGATATTTGCAGCCTCTTCCTCTGGGGTCAGTTCAGGCCCGGTTATGGCAATGCTAGACCCTAAAATTCCGGCAACGGGTTCTACTCGTTCAATCTCTGGCTCGGTCAGTGAGCCTGGATCTGACGGACGAGTTCCAGCCTCTTTAGGCAGAGTTCCATCTGGTGGACCTTCGAGTAGCTCCCCTTTGCTGGGTCGGCCGAGCAAGAATGCACCGGCCACTACCACGACAAGTGCGAACACGATGATGAAGATCAAAATGGGAGACATAAGACCCTCATGCTACAAGTCGGCGGGACTGCTGTTTGAGAAAGCCTGTTTGAGAAAGCCTGTTTGAGAAAGCCTGTATCGGAAATCTGGTTCGAGAAACCCTGAGCAAGCAGGTGTGTTGAGTGACTTGCAGCAGTTTGTAAGCTGATTGGGGGAATGAATGCTCTTGAGTTTGCTCCCCGCAGGGCAAGCTATGTCAACAGCAGCAGTGCGAGGAGCTGAAAATTGCGTCAGCAATGTAAGTCAGCGACGAGCAGAAGGCCGTTCGACCCCGTACCGTG
>JBBDMQ010000188.1:0-4092 GCA_040878245.1 Microthrixaceae bacterium | reverse complement strand
AGTGCGCACACATTCTGCTCGCACCCGAGCTACCTGCAACAGCGCAGCAGCGGGCTGTGGCACCGTGCCAAAACGGTCTACCCACTCCATGGCAATGTCATCAACATCGGATGCATTTTGTACAGCGGCCAATCGACGATAGGCATCAAGGCGAAGGTCTTCGCGCTCTACATAGTCCGCAGGCAAAAACGCAGGGGCAGGCAACTCCAAAACAATCTCTGTAGCCACTTCCGTCACTTGACCGTTGAGTTCTGCAATCGCCTCATTCACCATCTGCATATATAGGTCGTAACCCACAGCAGCCACGTGGCCAGACTGTCCGGTGCCCAGCAGGTTTCCAGCGCCACGGATCTCTAGGTCCCTCATTGCAATACGAAATCCGGAACCAAGCTCGGTGGCTTCACCGATGGTCTTCAGACGCTCGTAGGCCTCTTCAGAAAGCTGCCTGTCAGGCGGAAAAAACAGGTAGGCATACGCCCGCTGACCGGCCCGACCGACTCGACCGCGAAGCTGATGCAACTGTCCTAACCCCAACAGGTCGGCTCGCTCTACCACCAAGGTATTTACCGTGGGCATGTCAATGCCAGACTCAATAATCGTGGTGCACACCAGCACGTCGTATTCGCCTTGCCAGAAATCAACCACCACCTGTTCCAAGCTGCCTTCGTCCATTTGGCCATGCGCAACAGCAACCCGAGCCTCTGGAACTAACTCACGGATTCTTGTGGCCTGCTGCTCAATATCTCGCACCCTGTTATGGACGTAAAAAACTTGCCCCTCACGCAGGAGTTCGCGGCGAATAGATTCTGTAACGGCACGCTCGTCAAACTCTCCGACATAGGTCAAAATTGGTTGGCGTGCCGCTGGGGGCGTATTCAGCAGTGACAAGTCTCTGATTCCGGTGAGGCTCATCTCTAGAGTTCTCGGGATGGGAGTTGCAGTAAGAGTCAGTACGTCAACTGCAGCTTTCAACTTCTTCATTGACTCTTTATGAGATACCCCAAAGCGTTGTTCTTCATCGACCACGAGTAAGCCAAGTTTCTTAAAAGTGATGTCGGCAGAGAGCAGTCGGTGCGTTCCGATGACAATGTCGGCTTCCCCGGTTTCTAATCGCTGCACCACCTTCTTTGTCTGGGCAGCAGTAAGAAATCTTGACAGCGACTCAACACGCACAGGAAATCCAGCAAAGCGGTCACTAAAGGTCTGAAAATGCTGCTGAGCTAGCAGCGTGGTGGGCACAAGAATTGCAACCTGAAACCCGTCTTGCACGGCTTTAAATGCAGCACGAAGAGCAACCTCGGTTTTACCAAATCCAACGTCACCGCAGACCAAACGGTCCATCGGCACCGTTGATTCCATGTCTTGTTTGACTGAAGCAATTGCAGCGAGCTGATCGGGGGTTTCCTGAAAAGGAAAACTCTGTTCCATTTCGAGTTGCCAAGGAGTGTCGGCACCAAACGAGTTGCCAGTAGTAGAGACCCGCTTTTGGTAGAGAACCACGAGTTCTTGGGCAATCTCTGACACCGCTGAGCGCGCCTTAGACTTTGACCGAGAGAAGTCTGACCCTCCCATTTTGTTGAGCCGTGGGGTCTCTCCGCCGGAGTATCGCCGAATCGAATCAATCTGGTCCGAAGGAACGTACAACTTGTCGCCGCCGCGATATTCAAGCAGCAAATAATCGCGTTCTGCACCCCCCATGGTCCGAGTCACCATGCCGTCGAAGCGACCGACACCATGAACCTGGTGTACGACATGATCCCCAACTTTGAGGTCCTCAAAGAAGCTCTGTGCATCACGGCGGGGTGCCCTCGCTGCACGATGAGTTCGGCGTCGACCAGTCAGGTCGGCCTCTGCGAGAAGGGCTAGCTTCACGGCCGGAAGAATGCACCCTCGCTCGAGCGGGGCATGCACGATCGATCCGCCCGGCGAGCGAAGATCGGCGGGGTTTGGGGCAGTTCCGTCTGCTGGGATTCGAATGGTGAATGACAAACCATGCTGATTGAGCAGTTTGTCGATTCGCCCAGCCGAACCAGCACCATCCGCACACACAACTACGGCGTAGCCCTCGGCAATGAGCTGGCGCAACTGATGCAACAGACCTTCTGCCTCGCCTACAGCAGGCGGCCAAGCCAACGCAGTCACGGCTGGCGAATCAGGCGAGTCTGGTACTGAAGCGACTGACCAAACGGGTGCCTGAGTGTGCTGTAGCAAGCGGTTGAACTCGACATGCATTCGCGGCAAGGAATTGCTGCGACCCTCGGCGGAATCCAACTGAAGCCCCCAAGTGCGAGACAAAGATTCGCCAAGGTCCTGCTCCTCGGCAGCAATGTCTGCCGCTCTGTCACGTAGGCGTCGAGGGTCTACTAACAGGATCAAGCCGTCATTGGGTATAAGGTCAAACAGCACATGCTCGCTGTCTGCAAGCCAGGCCATCCAAGCCTCCATGCCCTCAAAGATTTCGCCATCTGAAATCCTTTGCCATTGCTCTCGACCCCATGGATGTTCTGCGAGTAAGCGCTCAGCTCGCTCACAGACTTCTTCAGAAGGAAGCAGTTCTCTAGCGGGAAACACTGCGAAAGCTTCTAGGTCTACCGTCGATCTTTGGTCGGCTACAGAAAACTCTGTGAGTCGTTCGACCTCGTCTCCCCACAGGTCAATTCGTACAGGCCGATCAGCAGTGGCAGGAAAGATATCGATGATTGACCCCCGCACTGCTATCTCGCCGCGGTGTTCCACCTGATACTCCCGCCGATACCCGCCCAGAACCAGTTGCTCAATCAGTTCAAGGGAGTCGACTTTGTCTCCGAGTGCAACTCGAACAGGTTCGACATCTTCCACGTGGGGGCCAAGTCGCTGAACAAGCGCTCTTGCTGGGGCCACAATCACAGACAATGAGGGGTCGGCAGTTCGCAATCGCCAGAGTGTCCGAAGACGAAGGCCCATTGTTTCAATAGAGGGACTGACTCGTTCAAAGGGCAAGGTTTCCCATGCAGGAAATAACTCAACTGCATCCGGGGGAAGAAAATGACGAAGGTCAGCTGACAACCGCTCTGCATCTGCAGCAGTAGGCACAGCAACCACCATGGGTGTCCTTCGAGATGCCGCATGCAGCCCCGCCAAAGTGACTGCTCGTGCTGGTTCGGGTACCACAAGTACGGTCGCGGATTTGCCCAAGGCCGCAAGCAGCCCAGGCTCTTCCCTGAGCATTGAGTTGAGTCCTCCCAACACTGGTGTCGGTTGATTCATTGCCTCAGGCCACCTTGCTCAGTTGCCGGCATTCATCTGTTGCATCGCAGCGTCGATCCCCTGCTCGAAGATCATCGCTACAGCCTGCGCGGCATGAGCACATGCCATATCGAGTTGTTCGCGCTCAGCCTTTGGAACTTTAGAGAGCACCCAGTCAGCGCCCTGCTCGGGGCCACCGGGCGGCTTTCCCACGCCGATTCTTACTCGCGCATAATCCTGAGTATGAAGATACGAGGTTATTGACCTCAAGCCATTGTGGCCAGCAAGGCCGCCGCCCTGCTTGAGTTTTATGCGAGCAGCCTGCAGGTCGAGTTCATCATGCAATATCACTAACGATGACCAATCCTCAATCTCATACCGACGAACGAGAGCAGAAACACATTGCCCCGACTCGTTCATGAAGGTGGTCGGAACTGCAACGACTATTCGCCGGCCATCAAGAGAAAACTCGCTTACCCGGGCCTTCAAACGCTTTTCTAAGCGCAAGGGATTGCCAGAACTTTGAGCAAATATCACAGCAGCCTCTGCACCAACATTATGACGGGTATGGTCATAACGGTCGCCAGGATTGCCTAAACCAACCACGAGGAGATCACAGGGGGACCCCATGTGGACTTTGCGCTACAACTCAGTCAGTTGCGGCTGCAACCGCGGCAGCTTCTTCAGCTTCTTCACCGGCTGGCTTCGCAACAACTGCTGCACGAGTCAGTTCAGCAGTAACAACTGCCTGCTGAGCCTTTGATAGACAGACGGTCCCTTCGGGTAGGACGAGGTCCTTCACAAGAAGAGAGCGATCAAGTTGCATCATCGAGATATCTACCTCGATTGAATTCCGGATCGCATCTG
>JBBDMQ010000187.1:0-4121 GCA_040878245.1 Microthrixaceae bacterium | reverse complement strand
GGGGGCCCGTGGGCCCCCGCTTACGAACTGCAACCTCTAAAAAAAACCGGTGCTACTGCTGCTTAGGCAACCACGGTTTCGTTGTTAAGCGCACGGTAGCTATAGACCACTGCAACAAGTGATACCGGAGCCGATACAAGAAGTCCAACGCCACAGAGACAGGCTCCAGCTATTTGCACTAGGTAACAAACCAGCAGGATGAGGAAAACCTCGCCAAACTTGCCCTTGACCCAATTGATACTGGTAGTTATTGCTTCAACAGGGCTGAGCCCCTTATCCAATGCCAGCAAAGGTGCGTAGGCGACAAAAATCAGCCAAATAATTCCGGGAATTATGCACAAGATCAGGCCAATGAAAAGGCCAATGCCAACCAGAATCTGCGTCAGGATAAAGGGAACGATGTTCTCCGTCTCAACCAGCATGGTTGGAGAGGGTGATTCGCCCCGAGTAACGGCAAGGCCAGCACGCCAGACACCGGCCTGAACTATTGAAACGACCACGTAGGCCGTCGCAGCAAGTAGTGCAGTCCATGCAAGGGCGATAAGGCCGGAACTGTTCGGTGTGAGCAAGGACTGAACTACTTGGATGACGATCACTGCGAAGAACACAACAAGCATCAAGATGATGAAGGGGCCGACGTTCTCAGTGAACTTCTTCCAGCCGTACCCAATCGCTGCGCCTACTTCTAAGCGAGGAACTTCTCCTCCGCCCGAGTAGGGCTGCGCTGGCGGCGGGGTGAACCCGCCGGGTGGGCCTCCAAAACCGCCGGGAGGTGGCGGTGGGCTGGCAGGTGGGCTGCCGAATCCGCCAGGTGGTGGTGGAGGTGGCGGTGGTGGTGGTGGTGGTGGTGGTGGGAAATCGCTCATGATGCAGACTCCAATTTTTCCGACAGACGGTGGGTGAACCTTTTAAGGTAGTGGGAATCGGCACCTACCCGACGGATAGATGTTGTAGGAGCAGGAATTTCCGATTCTTTCGGAGAAATCACCGCCCTTGCTGCGATGCGGTCCTGAGTAGCGATTCTGGGCGAACACCTGTGTCAGAGTCCCCAAATGAGTAGTGCAGCGCAGTACTCTGTGGGGCTATGTCAACGTCGAGAGAACCAGTAGCGGGCAAGGTCGGCACGCCCGAACTGTTCGACAAAGTAGTCAACCTCACCAAGCGTCGCGGGTTTGTCTACCCGTCGGCCGAAATCTATGGCGGGTTTCGCTCCACCTATGACTATGGCCCTATTGGTGTGCTCTTGCTTCGTAATGTCAAAGATGCATGGTGGCGTTCAATGGTGCAACTCCGAGAAGATGTGGTGGGCCTTGATGCATCGATCCTGTCTCCGCCGCAGATATGGGAGGCTTCAGGGCACCTAGCAAACTTCACTGATCCGCTTGTTGATTGCACAAGTTGTAATACCCGCCATCGACTCGACAAGTTGGATGACCCAGAGGTTTGCCCAAACTGCGGGACCCGCGGCTCCTTCACAGAGCCCCGTGAGTTCAACTTGATGTTTAAGACTCACGCAGGTCCGGTGCAGGACGCAGGTGCGGTTGCTTATCTCAGGCCAGAAACTGCTCAGGGAATGTTCATCAACTTCAAGAATGTCATTGACACCACTCGAGTGCGGCCGCCCTTTGGTATTGCTCAGGTGGGCAAGTCGTTTAGAAATGAGATCACCCCCGGTAACTTCGTCTTTCGAACCCGTGAGTTTGAGCAGATGGAGATGGAGTTTTTCGTTCATCCGGATGAGGCCGATCAGTGGTACGAGTACTGGTGTGCTGAGCGATTCCAGTGGTACCTCGATCACGGTATGCCCGCCGAGCAACTGCGGCTACGCCCACATGATGCTGACGAGCTTTCTCACTACTCCTCGGGAACTTCAGATGTTGAGTTTCTGTTTCCCTGGGGATGGGATGAACTCGAAGGGATCGCTAACCGAGGAAACTACGACCTCACGCAGCATGCAACGCATTCAGGCGAGAAGCTTGAATGGTATGACCAAGCCGAGAATGAGCGTTGGGTGCCCCACGTGATCGAACCTGCAGCAGGTGCCACGCGAACTGCGATGGCGTTCCTCATGGCCGCTTATGACGAGGAAGAGGTGAAAGGTGAGCTACGTGTTGTGCTTCGCCTACATCACCGCATTGCTCCCTACAAAGTTGCTGTGCTGCCGCTGTCGAAAAAGGCAGAACTCGCAGTACCTGCTCGGGCGCTTGCGCAGCAGCTTCGTGGCAGCTTCATGACGGATTATGACGAGACCCAATCCATCGGGCGCCGCTACCGTCGACAGGACGAGCTTGGAACCCCTTATTGCGTCACATTTGACTTTGATTCTCTTGAGGACCATGCAGTAACTGTTCGCGAGCGTGACTCTATGGAACAAGAGCGGATTGCAATAGCTGAAGTGCCAACTTATTTGCGTGAGCGCATGATCTGATTCGGCAGTCGGAGGCGCCCGGTAGACTGATGATGCTGTGGGCATTCTTGACGAGGACATCGGCAGAGTTAGAGACTCCACCGACATTGTCGCGGTCATCTCGCAGTACACACAGCTCAAGCGAGTCGGGCAGCGTTGGTCGGGCTTATGCCCGTTTCACAACGAGAAGTCACCGAGTTTCTCTGTAAATTCTTCGGAGGGTCTCTATCACTGCTTTGGCTGTAAAGCCTCGGGTGACTCCATCACATTTCTCAGGGAAAAAGAAGGCCTAGATTTTGTCGGTGCAGTTGAACTGCTAGCGAGTAAAGCTGGGATAACTCTTCGATATACCGACCAAGACGAGGGAGAAGGTCGAAAACTTCACGCTCGATTGTTTGAAGTGACCGAGGCAGCCACGAATTGGTATCACGAACGTCTCAGGACTGCGCCCGATGCGGCAGCAGCTCGTTCGTACCTGCGCGGAAGGGGTTTCACCGCAGATGAGGTAGCCCAGTACCGCATCGGGTGGGCGCCAGACGGATGGGACCTAATGGTGAAGGCCTTAAAGGTGTCGAGGCAAGACCTAGAGGGTAGTGGGCTCGGATTCGAGAATAAGGCGGGCCGTCTGCAAGATTTCTTCAGAGCACGGATTTTGTTTCCCATCATGGATGAACGAGGTCGGGTTATTGGCTTTGGTGGCCGAAAGATGCCAGAAGCGGAAGGCGCCAAGTATCAGAACTCAAGGGATAATCAGCTCTACCACAAGTCCAAAGCTCTTTACGGGTTGAACTGGGCCAAAGCTGATGCAGTCAATGCTGGAGAGATAGTGATCTGTGAGGGCTATACCGATGTCATTGGGTTTGCTCGCGCCGGTATTCCTCGAGCTATTGCAACCTGCGGAACGGCTCTCACCGAAGACCACGTCAAGATGCTCAAGCGATTTACTCGTCGCCTCGTGCTTGCTTACGACGCAGATGACGCCGGTCAGGCTGCCGCTGACCGCGTCTATGCATGGGAACACACCCACGATATTGAGGTATCTGTAGTTGCATTGCCAGCGGGTTCCGACCCTGACGAGTTGGCGCGAACTTCACCCGAGCAATTGCGGGAAGCAGTCAGTTCGGCCCGACCATTTTTGG
Source organism: Microthrixaceae bacterium (assembly GCA_040878245.1). Taxonomy (GTDB): domain Bacteria; phylum Actinomycetota; class Acidimicrobiia; order Acidimicrobiales; family Microtrichaceae; genus IMCC26207. The sequence goes on along the minus strand of JBBDMQ010000187.1, from coordinate 575 downwards.
ATTTTCGCTTAGACCGAGTGCTAGCTGTAGCTGACTTTCGAACTGCCGAGGCTCGAACTCGGGCAGCTGATGCAGCCCTTCAAGTGATAGCAGAGCACCCAGACGAGTTGATACGAGACCAGTACCTCATGCAAGTAGCTGACACCTGCCGAGCTGATGCTGGACTATTGCGAGAGCGCCTGAAAAAGTTGCGTTCCCAACCCAGACCCCAGCCAACTCAGGGGCGTGCGCGCTCGGGTCGATTTGGTGACTCTGACCGGACGGGTGGGTCACGCAATGTAAGCCAATCAGAGTCCGGTTCTGCGCAGGCGAATAATTGGTCAACTGGTGAGCCAATGCCGGTTGAACACTCCAACGACAGCACTGGCCAGGGCTCGACTGAGTTGCGGGGTTCTGATACTTCTCAGAGGTCTACGTCCATAGAAGCTGTGCGGGACGGTGCCGAGACCGAGGCTCTTCGTCTTGCCCTGCAGCAACCCGAGCTTGTGCAAGCATTTTTGCAGCCCGAGCTTTTTACACACCCGGTGGTTCGTCAAGCATACGAACTTATTGGAACCCAAGACTCCCTAGCGCTC
>JBBDMQ010000186.1:0-4131 GCA_040878245.1 Microthrixaceae bacterium | reverse complement strand
AGGCACGGATTCCAACTCCTTGGGGAGAATTCACCTCGTATGTATATGAGTCTGTTATCGACGGAGAACAGCATGTTGCGATGGTGCGTGGAGCAGTCCAAGGCGAGCGCGAAGTTCTTGTTCGAGTTCATTCCGAATGCCTCACCGGCGATGTATTCCAGTCACTACGTTGCGATTGTGGTTTACAGCTTGACGCAGCAATGAAGGCCATCGACACTGCCGGATTGGGCGTACTTGTTTACTTGAGAGGGCACGAAGGACGTGGCATTGGCATAGGCCACAAAATTCGGGCTTACAGCCTGCAAGAGCAAGGCCACGACACCGTAGATGCCAACGTGGAACTTGGCCTCCCAATCGATAGCAGGGAATATGGCATCGGTGCTCAAATTCTGAATGACCTTGGGATCACTACCATGAAGGTAATGACTAACAACCCTGCAAAGTACGGTGGGCTCGAAGGATTCGGTCTTGAAATAACTGAGCGAGTTCCACTTGAGTCGATCCCCAATCCAGAGAATATTGAGTACCTTCGTACCAAGCGTGAGCGAATGGGCCACTTACTCGACGGGCTCGACTGATGGGTCAAGATTTTTCTGTATCGACACGTGGTGGTTCAGAGGCCGCCTCGGGTACAGGTCGAAAAATCGGCGTAGTAGTTGCCCGCTGGAACGAGGTAATCACGACACGTTTATTGTCGGGGGTCACAAGTCATTTTGACTCCGCTGGAGTTGACCCCTCTGATACCGATGTGGTCTGGGTGCCTGGGGCCTTCGAACTGCCGCTCGCCTCCAAGGTCATGGCTGGTACAGGTCGATACGATGCGATTTTGGCCCTTGGATGTGTGATTCGCGGCGATACTGCACATTTCGAATATGTAGCAGGCCCCGCAGCGGACGGAATTTTGCGTTCTCAACTCGAAACTGAAATACCGATCATCTTTGGTGTTCTGACGGTCGAATCTCGCCGGCAAGCTCTGGTGAGGTCAGTCGTGGATAATGATGTACTCGGAGATAACAAGGGTGCTGAAGCTGCAGCAACAGCGCTCGAGATGATCTCGGTACTCGAGGCCTTGCGCGCAGGTTGAGTCCTCATTTCAGCTGCTCCAATTATTCTCAGCAGCAGCGAAACTCGCTACTACCGCTAGCGATGTGGCTACGTTCAGTGAATCTGTTCCATAACTCATTGGGATTCGTACTCTGTGGTCACAGGCGTGAAGCGTTGCAGTAGTCAGGCCTGAACCCTCTGCACCGAGTAGAAGGGCGAACGGCCGTTGAAGAATACCGAGGTGTACGGCCTTATCAACTGCTAGTGCATCAGCTACTGGGGTCAAGCCAATGCTACAAAATCCGGCTTGATGAATCTCGTGAAGCGTTGGCGAAAGTTCCTCAGTTCGACACCATGGCATTCTCAGGACATGACCTAAGGACACTCTGACACTTCTTCGATACAGCGGATCTGAGCACCGTGCGTCAAGAACAACAGCGTCAATTCCAAGTGCGGCTGCATTGCGGAATATTGAACCAATATTCTCGTGATCATTGACACCTTCAAGCAAGACAAGACTCTGAGCAGTTCGAAGGACTGAATGAAGCTCGGGCTGAACAGGTCGACATACCGAAGCGAGCACACCGCGATGGACATCAAATCCTGCCACCTCGGCTAGCACCTGTTTTGGTGCCGTATAGATACTGATGCCCTGTGCCATACAGATGTCGATCTCTTCTGCCATGCCGACAGCCTTGTTTGTTGTAAGCAGTACGGAACGAATCGAATATTTCGCCTGAGGAGCAGCGGGTTCAGCCATTGCGTGAATCGCTGGGGAGGTGATGCTTGCCAATTCGAGAACCTGACGAAGGGCGAGTACCCCCTCCACAATAAAGAACCCATCACGTAGAACTGCTGCATCAGTCAGGTTGCAGTAGTCACTCAGTCTCACATCTGCTGCATTGTCAATATGCTGCATTCTTTGAGTCTTTCTGATCATCGCAGCCCGGAGTAACTCATCTCAGGCGGGCAAATAGGCGTAGCGAGGTGCAAGGAAAGTATGCACTACGGGCACTCCTCTAGTGTCAGGGCTTCAGACCTGAAACTCGACTACCTCTGTTGGTATCTCGAATGGATCGGAAGCAATTCGAAGCAGTTCACGGAATTCCTGTGCGGGCATTGGCTTGGCGTAGAGATAGCCCTGCCCGAGCTTGCATCCAAGCGACTTCAAAAGCTCGGCTTGTAACTCCTGCTCTATTCCTTCGGCAATGGTTCGCACGCCAAGCTGATCGGCGAGCTGAAGAACTGCGCTGACGATCCTTTGATTTGTGAAGCTGTCTAAGTCGTCGACAAAGCTCTTATCAATCTTCAGCACATCAAACTCAAACTGTTGAATGTACCCAAGCGAAGAGTATCCAGTACCAAAATCATCGATTGCTAATCTGGTCCCGAATGAGCGCAGTTGTTGCATGGTTGAGGAGATCATCTCGGTCTCGGTAATGAGTGTGGACTCAGTTACTTCAAGTACAAGTCGCTCTGCGGGTAGTCCAGTTTGTTCCAAGATATCTGAAACCTTGCCGACGATCCGACGATCATGTAGCTGCTGAACCGAAAGATTTACAGAAACGGTAAAGTCCTCAACAGCTGCACCAAACTCTTCACGCCAGTCACACAAATCTTCGCAAGCAGTACTGAGCATAAATTCGCCGATAGGTGCAATGAGCCCCGACTCTTCAGCGAGGGGGATGAACAGCCCTGGCCCCACCATTCCGCGTTCTGGATGCCGCCACCGGACGAGCGCTTCAGCCCCAACGATCTTTTGAGTAGCCAGATTTACTACTGGCTGATAGTAGGCCTCAAACTGCTCTTGGGCTACAGCTCGCGCCAAGTCTGCACGCAGCTCGAGCCGATCAAAGGTGGCAACATGCATATAGCTTTCGAAGACAACAACCTGTCGCTTGCCAAGATCCTTTGCTTTATACATCGCAGTGTCAGCATTCTGAAGCAGGAGCTCAGCAGAGTTTGATCGATCATGATCAAAAGCCAAACCAGCAGATGCTGTGACGGTCAGTTCCCGACCATCAATCACAAATGGGGTATTGAGTGCGACGAGAACCTGCTCGCAGATATCTGCTGTTTGCTTCTCTCCATGTGCACGCTCAAAAGCTACAACGAACTCATCTCCGCCAATGCGGGCAGCAATGTCGCCAGCGTCAAGAACTTCGGAGTGGACTAGGCCAGTCAGTCGTTCAGCAATCGCTTCAAGGAGTCGATCCCCAAAGGAGTGCCCAAGAGAGTCGTTGACATCTTTGAAATCATCAATGTCAACGAGTAGAGCTGACACGGTAGTTGTTCCGCCATTACGGTCTAGCGTCTGACTCAGCAGGTCAAGCAGGTGCCTTCGGTTTGGCAGGCCAGTGAGCTCATCATGAGTGGCTTGGTGCAGCAGTAACTCGTTCATCTGCTTTCGGTCAGTTATGTCACGAGCATTGAAAACAAGACCGCCAACTGCTGGTTCACCTCGAAGGTCTGTGAGGGTGGTCTCAAGGATTCTCCAGTCACCTGAAGTTGCCCGATAGCCAAATTCAATCGCAGCAGAGTTCCACCCAATCAGCGGCTGCTGTGACTCAAGTAGGTCCGTGAGCGGCAGGGTATTTTCAGCAAACACCTCACTCATCTGTAGCCCCTGAATCAGAGACAACGGCATTCCCAAAGAGGCCTCAACGGAAGGGCTGGCATAGCCAACCGCACCGTTTGGCTCAATAACGATCACAAGATCTGTTGAGTTCTGCACGAGGGCCTTAAAACGTGCCTCTGAGTGAAGCAAACGCTCCTCGGCCATCTTTCGATCACCGATTTCACGAGCATTCAGCAAAATACCGTTGATACTGGGATCCCCAGTGAGGTCGGTGCCACCAACCTCAAACCAAGCATACGTTCCAACAAAGTGACGCAGTCGAATCTCGATGGTCTCCATCGATCCTTCCTGAGTCGCATTGAACAACGAGGTTGCTGCCACTCGATCATCTCGATGGACAAAGCTCAATAAATCGAATTCTTGATATCCAAGTTTTGGATAGCCGAGCAGGCGAGCAGCAACTGGCGAAATGTAACTGCAACTCAGATCTGTCTGTAGTACCAGCACTA
>JBBDMQ010000185.1:0-4141 GCA_040878245.1 Microthrixaceae bacterium | reverse complement strand
TTGAAGTGCTCGCAGGGCAAGGGATCGCAATGCCACACCATCAAGCTCATATAAACGGAACAAAGTTGAGCGGCTCATTAAGGGAGGGTTGACTTGGAAGTAGGGGTTTTCTGTTGTTGCTCCTATCAGCACAAGAAGTCCGGTCTCTACCGCAGGCAACAATGCATCCTGCTGCGCCTTACTAAACCTGTGAATCTCATCAAGAAAGAGAATGGTTCCAACAGAGCGGAATGCGAGCCGTTGTTGGGCCTCAGAAGAAACCAGCCGAATGTCCTTTACAGTTGCAGTCACTGCCGAGAGTGGGACGAACTCTTTGGAGGAAGCTTGCGCAATCAGACGAGCAATTGTGGTCTTACCGGTGCCCGGTGGACCCCAGAGAATGACGGAACTCAGTCGGTCAGCATCAACAAGAGCCCTGAGCGGCATTCCGGGACCGAGCAAGTGTTCCTGACCGACGACGTCCTCAAGACGTGTCGGCCGAAGACGGTCTGCCAGCGGACCAGTGGAATCTAGGTGCTGTTGTGCAGCTGCAGAGAACAAGTCATCTGCACCAGTTTGCGAAGCTCCAGAGTTGCCCGACCGCTGAGAACTTGACATCAGGAACTGCTCTGCTGATCTGTCCCATCATCTTGAATCTTCTCGGTTTGAGTTGCTTTACCAGCCTTGCTCCATACCGACTTTGCAGCAGTACTCCACAGAAGCGGGGTAGTGGGTTGATCCGTATGAACGGGAACTGCACTCAAACGAATGAGTTCGTGACGCAACATGGCGAGGAGTGTAATGACGGTGAACTCGCGAACCTGAGTTCGCCCACCGGGCAGATGTAGCTGCTGAGTAAACGCAGAGCCGTCTGTGCTCGGATCGCCGATCACGACTGCCACACAGACAGTCCCGGGTTTCAGTCCTTCGGCGCTTTCTGGTCCCGCCACCCCGGTTGCAGAGATCCCAACGTCAGAACCCAGAACTTTCTGCGCGCCGAGTGCCATGGCTAGAGCAGCAGATTCAGACACAACTGGACCCGTGGGCACATCTAGGAGTTTGAATTTGACCTCAGAGGCATAGGAGACGATCGACCCTAAAAATACTTTGCTAGCACCGGGAATTGCACTGATTCGTGAGCCGATCATTCCGCCTGTCAAGGACTCAGCGACACCCAGAGTCAGATCACGAGAAGCAAGCATCTGCAAGACAACGGATTCCATGGTGTCATCATCGACTCCAAATACGAGATCACCAAGAAGTTGCCGAACTACGACTTCCTCCTCTGCCAATGAAGCTTGTACTGCTGATTGTGTTTCGCCCTTTGCGGTAATTCGTACCTTAAGGCCCTCCATTCCAGAGGCTAGGAAGGCCAGCGTTGGGTTACCAGCACTGTCGAGATCAATGATGCGCTGATGCAACATCTCGGCGAGCGCAGACTCTGACTCTCCCCAAGTACGAAGTGTGCGACTTCCTATCACTGCAGAAATTCCAGCCCGTTTCTGAAGGTCGGGCAGAATTGTTCCGCTCACCATCTCCTTCATCTCCCAAGGGACACCGGGCACTGCATAGATAACCTTGTCGCTGAGTTCACCAGTTGCTTCGGACCATTTTAGCGGGCACAAAAGGCCTGGGGCGGTTCCAGGCTGTTCGGCAATAAATTCCGCACCTATGGGCCGCATGGCTTGAGACAAGTTGTTACTCGGCATGCGACGACCGCGGGACTCAAACATTGCGGCTATGCGCTGCTCCATTTCTTCGTCAGCTTCAAGCGACACACCCATGACCTGAGCAATCGCAGATCGGGTGATGTCGTCCTGAGTTGGTCCGAGTCCGCCGCAGCAGATGACAGCATCGCTTCGTGAGAGTGCCAAATGAAGCGTCTCAATAATCCGTTCAAGGTTGTCGCCAACCTTGGTTTGAAAAAGTGAATCAATCCCGACTAAGGCAAGTTGTTCACCAATCCATGCCGAGTTGGTGTCGTGGATTTGGCCGAGCAACAGTTCGGTTCCAATGGCAACTACTTCAGTACGCATGAACCTACGCTAACCGCCGGCCCGACCTTGCGTGGGAGTATCCATAGTGGTCGTTGCTCTAGAGCCAGAAGCTATGTATTGCGCTGCGCTGACCCAAGCCACAGCAACACCCGCCCATAGAAAACCGGTCCCGAGCCAACGAATGTCAGTGGTGAGAGGTAGCGCTACCCATGCCACTGCGTTGAACTGCAAGAACGTCTTGAGTTTGGCGATCTTTGATGCCTGCACAGCGAGACCCTTTCGGCCCCAATAAGAACGAAAGAGCGAAATGACAATCTCACGAAGCGTTATGAGCACTACAGGAACCCACCAGAATCGGCCTGTTAGAACCATTGCCCAAAGTCCGCCTAGCGCCAAAACTTTGTCAGCGAGAGGGTCGAGGAATGCGCCAGAGCGAGTAGTGCCCTGCTTGCGTGCCAAATAGCCGTCGAGGCTGTCGGTAGTTGTTATCACTACCCACAAAATGAAGAGGGCCCAACTCGACTCTTGACGGACGATCATCACAAACGCAACAGGTGCAAGCAGTAGCCGCCCAATAGTTATTGCGTTGGCGGGAGTCAAGAGTGCACTCGGACCATAAGACTTGTTATTGACTGAGTCACTCACGCTTGCGGTCCGCGGGCTCAACGAGCAACTCTTCGACGTTGAGCTGCGCAGGGCCGACCGGGCTGCCAATGAGATCAGGACCCTGAGCGTCGGTGATGACTACCTCATAGAACTCACCCACCTGAAGCATTTCATCAACGTTGATGACGCCATCGATTTCCGGGGCCTCTGCCGAAGACCGAGCAATACCAGGCTCGTCAACGAGCACCATCACAGTCTCGCCAATCAGAGCATCACGCAAGGAGGCAGATATACCGTCTTGTAGTTCTCGCAGCTCAGCAAGTCGCTCGTTCATCAATTCAACTTCAACTTGGGAGTCGAGCTTGGCCGCATAGGTCCCATCCTCTTGAGAGAAAGCGAAAAACCCACACCAGTCGAGCTGAGCCAATTGCACAAACTCCAGAAGCTGATCATGGTCGGCTTCGGTCTCGCCGGGATAACCAACAATAAAGTTCGACCTAAAGGTTGCCCGTTGATTCAACCGCCGAATCTGCTCTATCCGCTTCAGGTACTTATCACCTGACCCCCACCTTCGCATGCGGCGCACTAGAGGTGCAGACACATGCTGAAGTGAAAGATCAAAGTACGGAACCGGACTTGCCGCCATCCATTCGATAAGTGGATCCGTCAGTTCCGATGGGTACAAGTACAGCAGGCGAACCCAATCAACCTGTTGAGAGACGCTCTCTATGAGCTGCAATATCTGCTTCTCACCGCTACCTTGATCACGTCCATACGCCGCCAGATCCTGGGCGATAAGTACAACCTCGCGAACCTGCAACTGCTCAACTTCCTGCATGATTGAACTGACTGAGCGTGAGCGCTGAGGTCCCCGGAAAGAGGGAATTGCACAAAAGCCACAGGCCTTATCGCAGCCTTCGGCAACCTTGACGTACGCCCATGGAGAGTCGGAGCGTGGCCGTGGCAAGTTGAGAAGATCGAGCGATGGAATTGCTTCTGCAACCGCTCCGAGCGGAGCATGAGCTGGCTTCAGACCAAGCTGCACTGGAACCCCGAACCCCGCAACCGTATCTACCTCGGGAAGAGCTTGTGCGAGTTCATCGCCATAGCGCTCGGCCATACAGCCAGTCACCACTAGACGGGAATCAGGGAGTCGACTCTCGTCAAGAGCCAAGATAGTTGCCACACTCTCCTCACGTGCCTCTTCTATAAATGCGCAGGTATTCACCACTACAAGGTCTGCTTGATCTGGTGATTCAGCGCGCTCTAACCCCTCGGCAAGCATGTTGAATGTCAGCTTGTCGGAGTCGACTTGATTTTTGGGACAGCCGAGAGTCTCGACCCAAAATGAGCGTTGCACAGTCTGCAGAGACTAGTAGCGAGGTGACAACAAGAAGAACTACTGCTGATAGTTAAGGCGCAGACCAGGGCAATGCCAGTCGAACGCAAGCAACCTGCCAGTCCCCGATGAGGTGACATACGCAGTGCGCATCTCAGGACCGCCGAATGCAATATTAGTAACAAGCAGGTCCTCGATAGGCAGGTGCTGAACCGAAGAC
>JBBDMQ010000184.1:0-4150 GCA_040878245.1 Microthrixaceae bacterium | reverse complement strand
TGACTTCACTGGTGGTAGTCCCACCGAGTCGATGGACAAGCTCAAAGATAAGAGGGTTGGCATCATTGGTACCGGTGCAACTGCAGTGCAGGTGGTTCCTCGTCTAGCCGAAGCAGCCAAAGAGGTATTCGTCTTTCAGCGCACTCCGTCAGCAGTCGGCGAACGCAACAACGGTCCAACAGATGCCGAGTGGTTCCAGAGTTTGCAGCCAGGCTGGCAAGCTGAACGCATCCGCAATTTCACTCAAGTCGTGACGGGTAAGAAGCCTGAGCAAAACCTTGTTGGCGACGGTTGGACTGAAGTGATGTGGGAGGACACTCAAATTGCCGCATCATCCCCCGAACAGGCAGAGGCGCTCGAGCAATCCGACTTTGACACCATGGAGGCTCTGCGGCTGCGAGTTGCATCGATAGTCGATGACCCCGAAACCGCCGAGAAGCTCAAGCCTTGGTACGGCAAGCACTGCAAGCGAGTCTGTTTTCATGATGAGTACCTGCCTGCATTCAATAAAGACAACGTTCACCTAGTCGATACCGATGGCCGTGGCGTGGAGTCAGTGACTCCAACCGGGCTAGTTGTAGATGGAGTGGAGTACCCCATCGATGTTTTGGTATTTGCCTCGGGTTTTGAGGTGACCACTGATCTGAATCAACGGCTCGGCTTTGATCCGGTGGGACGCAACGGAGTTGCGATGAGTGAGCGTTGGCATGACGGTGCACACACTTTGCATGGCGTCTTAGCTGCGGAGTTTCCCAATATGTTCATGATTAGCATCGTGCAGGCTGGATTTGGAACCAACTTCTTACACTTCTTGTCTGAGTCTGCCAACCACGTTTCTTGGTTGATATCTCGCTGCATAGAAGATGGAATTACAACTATTGAAGCCTTGCCCGAAGCAGAAGAAGAATGGCATCGCACCTTGATCAACGTTGCCATGCAGATTGCTGGATACTCAATGAGCTGCACCCCTGGTTATTACAACAGCGAGCAGGGGCAAAACCCGAAGGCGCGTCGCAATCTGACCTATACCGGCAGCCTGCTTGACTACGTGGGGTATTTAGAGCGTTGGCGAGATGAAGAAGGATTCCCCGGCGCCAAGGTGGGCTAAGTAAAAGTTTTGTCGGCGCATTTGTGCTGCGAGTACTGCTCTGCTCACCTCTTTGGCATGCAGCAAGAACCGGTTCACGTTTTTCATGACGAGTTGTCCAAACTCGATGGTGTAGCAACAGCAGCGCTGATCCGGAATAGAGAACTGTCTGCTACCGAGGTTGTGACTGCAGCTATTGCTCGGGCCGAGAAGGTTGACCCAGTTTTAGCTGCCGTGGTGTCGCAAGATTTTGAGAGGTCACTGAGTCGCGCTCAAAGCGGAGTTGCGGGCCCGTTCGGGGGCGTGCCGACCTTTATCAAAGACAATGAAGATGTTCAGGGCCTGCCAACCCGGCACGGTTCGGCCGCTATGGCCTGTGCTTATCCGGCCACCCGCACAGCCCCGGTGGCTGCACAGATTTTGGATATGGGCATGGTTTGCTTGGGAAAGAGTTCTCTGCCGGAGTTCGGCTTTATCCCGGCAGGGGAGTTTCCTGATGGCGCCGCCCCAACTCGCAACCCTTGGAATCCAGGGCACACCTCTGGCGGATCCTCAAGCGGATCAGCCGCTTTGGTTGCCGCCGGTGTAGTTCCTGTTGCACACGGAGTAGACGGTGGTGGCTCTATCCGCTTGCCTGCCGCTTGCTGTGGCTTGGTTGGACTGAAGCCGTCTCGGGGGCGACTCGTGGCCAGCCCCGATGCAAAGTTTTTGCCAGTAGACATTCTTGGCGAAGGACTGCTGACCCGCACGGTACGAGATACTGCTTTGTACTTATTCGAGTCGGAACGCCGCTACGCCAATCCCAAGCTGCCTCAGGTTGGGTTGGTGCAAAGCGGCACGGACCGGTCTTTGAGGGTTGCACTTGTCGCAGAGTCTCCGAACGGTCAGGCAGTTGACGGACCAACATCTGCGGCCCTCGCCGATGCTGTTGCACTGCTGCAAAGTTTGGGTCACACCGTCGAGCCAGTAACACTGCCGGGCCTAGAAAAGTTTGAAGCCGACTTCAAGCATTACTGGGCCGCCCTTGCGTTTTCCGTGTCGATTGCTGGGCCGCAGCTTTATGGAAAGGCGTTTGATAAGTCACAACTCTCTGACTTGACACTGGGCTTGGCGCGAATGTTTAAGAGCAATTGGCGTGGCACCTTTGGGACGGTTCGCCGTCTGCGAGCCTCTACTAAAATCCAAGATCAGACGTATCGCTCCTTCGACGTGGTGATGTCACCGGTTGCAAATTCGGTGGCTCCTCGCATTGGGCACCTGTCGATGGACCTGCCTTTTGAGGAACTGTTTCCAAAAGTCGAAGCCTGGGTGGGCTTTACGCCGCTCGCAAATGCAACTGGTGAGCCCTCAGTATCGTTGCCACTTGGCCACGATAAGGCCACCAACTTGCCAGTTGGTGTGATGTTTACAGCTCCTGTGGGAGCGGACCGGTTGTTGTTGCAGTTAGCTCTAGATGTAGAGACTGCCTCACCCTTTAGGACTCTTGCCTAGACCAAGGTTGTTCGTGAAGTCTGAGCCAGGAACACGATTCCTAGATCGGCTTCTCTTGGTTGCTGTCCCAACTAGTGCCCTACTGTCGTCCAACCCTCTTCTCACTACACAGGCTCCCCAATTCCGCTGCGAATCTGGAGAGGATCGTCACTAGAGTTGGGACACCTTTACTCAGGAGTCTGCTCATGGTTGAACCACTCATTGTTCCGTTTGAAGATAGACCCGCTCCCATGCCTGTTGCTGGATTTGAGATCACGACGATCGCTTCGACTGAACAGACCGGCGGCTACGAGATATTTCATCAGGTTGGTTCAGCAGGCAAAGGCCCAGGGCCTCATTTTCATGGGTGGGACGAATCGTTCCTTGTGATTTCGGGCACGGTGGAATGTGGAGTCGACGGCAATGATCTAGTCGCTGGTCCCGGCACGTTCATCCACGTGCCTGGCGGGTCAACGCACTGGTTCCGGTTTGGCTCAGATGGCGGCGAGATGATCACCATGACTTCGGCGGGCAACGCCTCGAAGATGTTTGCAGCGTTTGCCGAAGCGAGCTCATGGGAGAACCCAGATCGCAGCGTATTTATAAACCTTGCAGCGTCTTACGGACAGACCGTCGCCCCATCTGCTGAGCAGTAGTCGACTGTGGTCGAGGTGACTGCTGGGTGGTTACCCGTACTTGGCTGGCAGCGGTAAGTACTGAGCGGAATCATCGATGGTGACTCGAAGTTTGGTCGAGTCACGGCCCACTGACTCTGCCAAGTACTCAAGTACGAGTTCCGTTGAAGTGTTGGCCAAAGGAAGCGATGCCTGAGAAAAGTTGGAGAGTTTCTTTAATTAATTTGTGGTTGGGTAGTGACTAGCCATTTTTCTTGGCACATGAAACCGATTGAGGGCGGCAACCTATGAATGCGGTATCGCAAAGTGAAGTTGAGGCATCATCGCTGCGTAGTCCAATCAGTCGGTCTCGCGGTCTCTTCGCCCTGATGGCCGTTGTGATGGTCTCGTCGTCGTTCGTGGCTCTATCCGCAGGCGTCGCCGGCGCCGATGTGAGCGAGTTCAGTGTGCCCGGCACATATACCTTCGAAGTGCCCACCGGGATCACGAGCCTTACCGTGTTGGTGGCTGGTGGTAGCGGCGGGGGAAGCGACGGCGGGTCCGGCGCCATCGTTGCGCAGACGTTGACAGTTATCCCAGGCCTGTCCCTGCAGATCAACGTCGGTTGCGCAGGGATTGCTTTGGCAAACGGCGCAGGCGTATGCGGCGGCGGCGGCGGTGCATTCGGCGGCGGCGGCGGTGGTTCCTCGGACATCCGCACCGGAGAGTTCGCAGCTGCAGACCGGTCGGTCGTGGCCGGCGGCGGCGGAGGCTTCTCAGTCTTTGGCGGTGCAGGCGGGGACGCCGGAAGTGGTGGCGTCACCAATAGCGGTAGCGGAGGTGCCCCAGGCAGCGCCGGTACTGGTGGTGCCGGAGGCGCATCTGGGGGTGATTGCTGCTCTTCAGGTGGTGATGGCAGCAACATCGCTGGCGGTGGCGGCGGTAGGCTTGCTGAAGGAAGCGCATCGCCGCCCAGGGC
>JBBDMQ010000183.1:0-4196 GCA_040878245.1 Microthrixaceae bacterium | reverse complement strand
AGGTGAGATCTACTACAGCTTCTTCGGCGAGCTGTATCAATTGCCCGCTGGCCGCCAGGTGATCAATAAAGATGAAGGCCGCCTCAAGGGCATCTCGAGATGCTCCCCAGCCCAGCAGCAGGTCGTCAGCAAGGCTCAAAGCAAGTCGTTGGCCGTCAAAGAGCGCAGTTATTCGATCGTCCTCGTAGGTTCCTACATTTGAGACCAGCAGTGCTCCATTTATTCCCCCTGCCCAGCGAATGGTTCGACTGAGGGAAGAGTCTGTGGAGCGGATTTCGCCAGTGACTGGGTCAGTAGCGGGAGCTAAGAGCGCCCCAGCAAGAATGGCCTCTTCAATGAAGACCATAAGCATGTTGAGCAGCGCTAGGGCGACCGGCAGAACCTCATCTTGGTCGACGGCTTTCGTAGGGTATTCCCGAGCGCTGATCATCATCTGAAGGAGTTCGAACTCTCTTGGGTGGTGCTCACCTAGAGCGATAAAGACACGACTAGATGCAACAAGGCGCACAACTGCGGCAGAAGCTAGGTCTAGCTCAGCTTCAGAAATTGCCTGATCCCAAGATTGGTGAGACCGCTCGAAGGTTGCGAACAGAGTTTCCATCGCCGCCACCTGCAGCACCGATAACAGATCTGACTTGGAATCAAAGTAGGTATAAATCGTTCCGACAGCGCATCCGACTCGAGCAGCAACGGCCTGCATGGTCAGGGCCTCAAGGCCCTCGGTTCTGATGATTTCGTTTGCAGCGAGAATCAATTCGCTGTTGCGGTTCACACGGTTTTGAGCCCTACGGCCAGTCGCAACTTTAGTCATTATGGATCTCCTTGGGGTTGTTACAGATTTTCACTGTGCCCAAAAGTGTTTTTCACCTATCGGTATGTTCACGGCCCCAATTCAAAGAACAACGACACCGACTGTAGACTAAAGATTTGCTCGTTATCAAAGAGTTATCTGGAGAAATTACATGCGAGGCATCATTAGCGCCGCAGGCTACTTGCCCCACTGGCGGTTGCAGCGAGAGGCAATTACAGAGGTACTCGGTACCTCTGCAGGAAAAGGGCAGCGCTCGGTAGCCTCATATGACGAGGATTCGCTGACGATGGCCGTCGAAGCTGGTCGTCATGCGATTGCTGCGGCTCGAACGACTTCTCCGACTGCTCTCTGGTTCTGCACAACCTCACCGACCTATGCAGAAAAGACCAACGCCACAATTGCTCATGCAGCCCTGCGCCTTGGTCCTGATGTGCTTGCGGCTGATGCTGGCTCAGGTCTTCGAGGGCCGAGCGCAACCTTGCGCTCCGCTCTGTATTCGACTGATCCCGCAGTGTTACTGCTTGCCGCAGACGTACGAACCGGGCCTGCTGGGTCCGTAGATGAAAAAGATGGCGGAGACGCTGCTGCTGCGTTGCTTATCGGAGAAGACTCCGCAGGGTCAGGCAGTTCAGTCATTGCTGAGTTTCTGGGAAGCGGTTCTGCCACCCGAGAGTTTCTTGATCGATGGCGGTCACCAGGGGAGTTGCGAACACGCTCCTGGGAGGATCGATTTGGCGAGCAGCGATACGCAGAACTTGCCGGGCAAGCTTGGAAAGCGGCCCTTAAAAATGCAGGGGTAGAGGTTGAGCAACTCAGCAGAGTTGCGCTTGTTGGACCTCGGCCACGTGCATGCGCTGCACTTGCCAAACAACTCGGTGCCGCAGGAGTCGAAGTGATTGACTCGCTTGCTAGCACTGTTGGCTTTACGGGTGCTGCACACCCTTTCCTTTTGCTGACCTCGCTCATTGAACAATCAGAGCCGGGGCAGGTTATTGCAATGCTGTCCATGGCCGACGGTGCCGACGCGTTCATCTTTAGAGTGACCGAAGCCATGACTCAGGCAATGAGTTCTGCTTCGGAAACCGCTGTGACAGTGGCAGAGCAAGTCATGAATGCAGACAACACATTGCTGTATTCCAAGTACTTGTCCTGGAGGCAGGTCTTGCCGATGCAGCCTCCGAATAGACCCGAACCTGCCCGGATGTCTGCGGCTGCTGCCGAACGCCGTTTGGATTGGAAGTACGGCTTTGTCGGATCGAGAGATCGCGAGTCATCTGCATTGCATCTGCCACCGGCTCGAGTGTCGTTCGTTGGTGGAAACCTTGACGACATGGATCCGGCGCCAATGGCCGATGTCGCCGCAACGATTGCCACCTTTACTGTTGACTCCCTTGCCTACTCTCCGTCCCCGCCAGTGGTGTTTGCCGTCTGTGATTTTGATGGCGGCGGTCGTCTGCCGGTGGAACTCACTGATGTGCGCGCTGCCGAGGTGAGTATTGGCATGAAGGTAGAGATGACCTTTCGACGGCTCAATACCTCGGACGAGATTGCGAACTATTTCTGGAAGGCCCGGCCAGTGAGAGGGCAGCACACGCCCGTAGGGCAAGACACCGTGAGTGAAGACGGCAAGAAATCGGAGCGGAACTAGTCATGGCAAGCCATGGAATCAAAGATCAGGTTGCCATCATTGGAATGGGCTGCACTCAGTTCAAGGAGCACTGGGATCGCAGCACTGATGACTTGCTCATTGATGCAGTCACTCAAACTCTGGCTTCGGCTGGAGTTGAGAAAAACGAGGTTGATGCTTGGTGGCTCGGAACTGCTCAGTCTGGTATGTCTGGCGTCACCTTGGCAGCGCCGCTCAAGTTGCAGAATAAGCCAGTCACCCGAGTCGAGAACTATTGCGCCACGGGCTCCGAAGCTCTTCGCCAAGCTTGTTATGCAGTTGCTTCGGGTGCCTATGACATTGCTGCAGCAGTAGGGGTAGAAAAGGTGAAGGACTCGGGCTATCAGGGCCTGAATGCTTTTCCCATTCCTACAGACGGAACGCAGCGCACACTCACTGCAGCTGGAATGTTTTCACTTGTGGCCCCGGCATATGCAGACAAATACGGGATTGATCCCAACGACCTTCGTCGCACACTTGCTCGAATCGCATCTAAGAATCACTCAAATGGCGCAAAGAATGAGCGTGCGCAATTTCGCCGCGAGATGTCGGTTGATTCCATCTGTGCAATGCCAGCTGTTGCTGGCATGTTGTCGGTTTTTGATTGTGCAGGTGTAGCAGATGGTGCTGCTGCCGCAATTGTGGTTCGCGCCGGTGATGCCTACAAGTACACCGATAAGCCGATCTTTGTGAAGGCTCTAGCAATGGTGGCTGGCAACAGTTCTGGCCTTGCGGATCCCGAGTTTGATTACACCCATTTTGATGAGTGTGAGGCCGCTGCAAATGATGCGTACTCGCAGGCTGGTATCACTCATCCGCGAACAGAATTAGCTATGGCCGAGGTTCACGATTGTTTTACCCCGACCGAATTGGTGCTGATGGAAGATCTTGGGTTCTCGGCTCGTGGTGAAGCTTGGAAGGACGTAGAAGCTGGAGCATTCGATCTGCACGGAGACCTTCCAATAAATACAGATGGTGGCCTGAAGTCATTTGGTCACCCCGTAGGTGCATCTGGCTTGCGAATGTTATTTGAGTGCTGGTTGCAACTTCGTCAAGAGGCTCCAGAGGATCGCCAAATTGATACTGTTGAGCGAGGGCTCGCACTCACCCATAACCTGGGAGGCTACCCAGGCGACATGGTCAGCTTTGTTGGTATCTGGGGAAACAGACTCGGATGACACTGAACCTTCCTGCACTGCCCGAAGTAGTTGACCGACTCAATCAAATGATTGAGAGCCAAGACTCCAGTACCCCTGCATCACCGGGTGTCTACTTGGTAGAAATTGACGACTATGAGGCGCTGAGTAGGAGTGACCTAGTTGGTACTGAGTCAGCTATGGAAGAAATTGCGGTTCGGCTTGATCGATTGGTGCGCTCAGCAGATGTCCTCGGCCTGATACAGCCCGGTCTTTTTGTTCTGGCGGCTGCCTCTGTCGCTCCCGCTTCGGCTGGCGCAGTGATGGAGCGGATTCGTGGAGCAATTGCTCTCCCCATGGAAATTGCTGATCAGCCGCTTTCAGTTCGGGCACATGTTGCTGTTTCATTCTTTGCTGACGGAGCAACAGCCACATCAATGATCGCTCAATCAGAAATTGAACTCACCCACCTACGCAACTTGTAACGCAGCAACGACTGAAGCAGTGCACCTTAAAGAGAGCAACTATGAGTCCAATAATTCCAACTTCTCAAGTGGTCTGGGGGTTGCAGCTCCCAGTGCAG
>JBBDMQ010000182.1:0-4197 GCA_040878245.1 Microthrixaceae bacterium | reverse complement strand
CTACTGTCACAAGACTGAAATCCTCATGACTGCCACACAAACCACTCCCACACAAACCACAGCCACACAAACCACTGCCACACAAACCACTGCCGCAGCCGCACCCGCACCCGTACCAAGAAGCAAAAATGCGAGCGTACTTCGTAGTGCCGAGGATGTGACCTGCGCTCATGTTGATCGAGTTGCCGATGCAATCGCCGAGACAATCGTTCACGAAGTGGTGCGCAATGATCCCGATGCCCGAGCTGGTGTCGAGGTGTCTTTGGATGCATACCGAGCATCAATCACGGGATTCATTGCTGCTGCAAACTATGCAGATCGGCTTCAGGCTCCTGGTGGCCCGCTTCTTTCGTTTACGAACGAAGATCTGGCAACCCTGGTGCAGGCACAACTCAGCGCCGCTGGCTACGTCGAACAATGGGCCCTGCAGTTGCCACTTGAGTCCACCTTGATGGTGGATACGTTGCAACCCGATGAACTCAGCAACCGAGATTTTAGCGATGACCAATCCATCGTGGTCGGCTTTGCAACACCTGTTCAATCACATGGGTGGATGCCTATTGAGGTTGTGGCTGCGCGGAGCGCTCAACAAGCGCTGCATAGATGTGCGCTGAGTAATCCCGATTCGCTTGGCCCCGACGGCAAGGTGCTGATTGGAGTTCGCCAGCAGGGCGGAACCTCGGTGGTTGAGTTTGTCAACGTATCGGTGCAACACAACGAACTCACCAGTTTTGGTCGCCTTCATGAACTCGTCGTGCCAACAGTTCTCAACGCACTTTCTTTGATCGCTGGTCTAGAAATTCCTGAGCGATTTAGTCCCAGTTGGTTTGTCGTCAATGGCCGAGGCGGTTTTAACGAAGGCGGCCCCAAGGGAGACAACGGGCTGTCGGGCAAAAAACTCGTGGTTGATCACTATGGGCCTCGTATTCCTATTGGCGGCGGCGCTCTGGCAGGCAAAGACTCAAAGAAAGCCGATAAGGCCGGAGCTCTTGCAGCAAGAAAGCTGGCAGTCTCCATCGCAGCGGCCAGCGGGACTGAAGTCATGGTCACGCTGGCGTGGTTTCCTGGTGCGAGTGAACCACAAATGGCTCAAGCAGAACTTTCTGACGGCAGAGTTCTTGACCGTTCACAGATCGAGGCGCTCATCGGGCCGGTGAATCTTTCGCTCAGCGCAATCGTGCAGGACTTACAACTGCAGTCGGTGTGTTGGCCGCAACTTGTTCGCACCGGATACTTCGGCTGCAACTCGCTCTGGGACCAACCCTGAGCGAACCGATGGGGTGAACACCTCGCCGTGATCTGCGACACGCTGCTTTGACCTGACCAAGCTTTCTTGGTCGTCTGTCAGGAGGCCATCAACCGCAGCGCTAGGTGGGGTCGTCACTGCGGGCGCTGAATCTCGAGACATGTCGGGACTCTACTCGCTCTCGTTTACTACTGACCTCAGGATTTACGGACATGCCGACCTACTGACCCTGTTTGTAATAGTGGCGGGGTCCGAGCGTTCACCCAGCCATCAAGGACCCTCCAAAACCCTACGCACCGAACTTAATTTTGACTTCGCACAACTTGTAGACACATCAAGCTACATTTTTGTAGACTTAGTTGATGAGCACCACCATTCGGGTCAGCGAAGCGACAAGAGATCGATTCGCCCTCCTAGCCGAGGCTACTGGCCGCCCCATGACCCAATTACTTGATGAAGCAGCAGAGGCTCTTGAGCGCCGCTTGTACTTCGAGCAGTTCGCCGGGCGCTACACCGAACTCAGAGCCGATCCTTCGGCATGGACCGAGATTGAAAATGAGCGAACCACCGAGTCGGCAACATTGGCGGATCCTCACCGATGAACCGGCCACGCCGCGGCGAGATCTGGCTGGTTGATTTTGGATTACCAATTGGGCGAGAGCAGGCTGGGCAGCGACCGGCGGTAATTGTGTCATCAAACCTTCTCAATGAAAGCCGTGCCGGAGTCATCATCCTTGTGCCGTGCACCACAACTCGCCGCGAATTGCCTTCGCACGTCGAGCTTGATGTGGCATCCGGTCTTGATCAGATCAGCTACGCAAAGTGCGAAGACCTGAAGTCGGTTTCAGAGGAGCGACTCATGAGAGCCCTTGGTTCGGTTTCAGTGGATGCCATGTTTGAGATAACGAAGTCGATCCGTTTTCTACTTGATCTGTAAACGCACCCGGCCCCTGCAACTAACGCTGTAACTCGCTCTGGGACCAACCCTGAGCGGACCGCATCAACGGCTGACCTCAGTCAGGTTCGGGCATCCTGTGTTCGGCTTCCATCTGACGCTCTTCAGCATCGAGCTCGGCTTCCATGGCGCGTAACTCCTCGACGGTGCCCTGAGGCATCGGGCCAGTGAATCGGTTCTTGGCCGAAATGCTCCACCAGCCGCCCACAAAGGTGGCCGCAACAATCAGAAACGGACCAGTGAAGTTAAACGTCTCCCAGGTCTTCCATGGGTAAAAGACTGGTAAGCAGAACACCACTGCAATCAGACCTACCCAGATAACAGCAACCCACCCAATCAGATTCGACCACCTGCCAAGGTGCCACGGGCCACGCTCAAACTCATGGTTTCGCAATCTCAGAAACACCGGAATCACATAGGAGATGTACAAACCAACTACTGCGATTCCCGTGAGTGCAAAAAACGCCACGGGATAGGCCAAATCAGTCTGAATCAGCGACAGCAGACCAATAGCTGCCGAAAGTCCCACCCCTAACCACACCGAATTAGTTGGTGTTCGGGTTCGGGGATTAATACGAGCCCACAAATTTGACCCCGGAAGTCCTCCGTCCCGGCTGAATGCATAAATCATTCGCGAGTTAGCAGTCACCGAGGCCATACCGCAGAAAAACTGTCCGACAGTAGAGATGATGACCAGAAATTTGCCAAGGGTTCCTGCGACGCCGAGCAGAAAAACATCGGGCCCCGCAAGGATCCCTTTGGCTGCGATCTCATCGTAGGCACTTACTGGAATCGCTTGCACCATGGCCACGTTCAAAATCAGGCCCGCTAACGCCGAAATATAGATTGCTCTCACAATCGCTTTCGGTGCAGCAGTGGCGGCACCACGGGTCTCTTCAGAAACATGAGCCGAAGCATCAAACCCAGTGATGGTGTACTGCGCAAGTAACAAGCCGACGAGGAATATGTAAATTCCTACACCCGGAAATTCCCAACCGGTGTTGTTGCGATATTGCAAAATATTACTCATGCCTAAATTGCCCGGGTTGGTAAAGGCAAATAGCACCACCACAATCACAGCCACACCAGCTAGGTGCCACCACACGCTGATATCACCCAGCACCTTCACCAGGTTGACGCCAAACACGTTGAGTAGCCCGTGAACTGCCAACACAATCATGTAGGTCAGAATCACTGACCAGCGGTTGATCTCAATAAGCGGGGAGTTGCTGTCTCCAAAGATGTTGATGCTCAACAAAATGAAGTTGGCAAGAGCAAAATCAACCGAGGCAATGACTCCAACCTGCCCGATCAGATTGAACCATCCCGTCCACCAGGACCACCTAGCGCGATTCCGCTTGGCCAACATTCCCGACCAGTAGTACAGGCCGCCAGCCGTTGGGTACGCCGAGCACACCTCTGCCATGGCCGAGCCGACCGTCAGCGCAAATACGCCGACAACAACCCAGCAGAGCGTGATGACAATCGGGCCGCCGGCATACATGCCAAGCCAGAACGTGGTGATTGCGCCGGCGAGCACCGAGATGATCGAAAAACTGATGGCAAAGTTAGAGAACGTGCCAAGTCCGCGCCGAAGCTCTTGTGCGTAGCCGAGCTCATGCAGTCGCTCCACGTCCTCGTCAACCGCCGCACTACTTCCCTCAGCCATTCCCGCAGGGTAACAACTTCTGCATACCCTCAGTTGGTGGTAGCTACTCTCACCTCGAACAGCTTCTACTCACAGGTTCCGCCCAGACCAGCCTGAGACCAGCCTGAGACCAGCCTGAGCCCAGCCTGAGCCCAGCCTGAGCCCAGCCTGAGCCCAGCCTGAGCGATCGCAGCATGGTTTGGGCGAACTTGCTACTTGTATACCGACCCACTTACCGCCAAACTAACTATTACTGTGTAGTAAGGCCACTGGGGGGATCCAAAAGTGCGGACAACACGTAGAGAATTTTTGATTGCAGGAGCTGCTGCAGCATTCGCAGCATCTTGT
>JBBDMQ010000181.1:0-4200 GCA_040878245.1 Microthrixaceae bacterium | reverse complement strand
GGCCATGACTAAGAGCAGGCTCCAGCGCAGCGTGAGCGTGGACTCGGCATTCATAAACTGACCACAGTCAACACTGACATCAACTTGCCGGCACCCATTTGATGACCTGAACTACATCAAGTCGGCCAAACTCCACGGTGAAGTTGACCTGAAGAACCTGAACCCTGGCAGCCTCATCGGCTGTCAATTTGTCGACCGTTCCGATCGGGATGAACAGGTCTGGAGGCATGATTGAGTTCTCAATTCCGCCTGCAAAGACGCTGTCCTTCGCACTGACCACATCCGTGAGATCAATTCCTCGATCCACGATGAAAGTTCGTGAGGAGCCAGTTCCATGCCCAACGCCCTGGTTCTGATCTGGGCCGACCGTTACTCCCACAAAAAAGTCAGGGTCGGTCAAGAGTTGAACCACTGACCGCTTCTTGGTAACTCGAACTAGGCGGCCAACGAGTCCACCTTTTGTAACAACAGGGTTGCCCACAGCCAGACCAAGATCGCTACCTTTATCAATCTCAACCGTATAGTCATCAAAATTGGAGGCGACTCCGGCTGTCACTCTGGCTACTTGGCTTTGAGTTCCACTCAAAAAACTTATGTTCAGTTGTTCCTTAAGCTTTGCGAGTTCTTCTTGAGCAGCTTTCTCCCTCATCGAGTTGGCGGTTTCCTTGCCCAACTTTTGGCGGAGCTCCTCGTTCTCTTCTCGCAGTTTCCCGTAGCCTGTGATGCCATTCCAAGCATTTCGAAACGGCGAACTGAGCCATCTTGAGGCACTACGAGCCGGCGCTATTGCATCACGCGAGCTATCACGCGCCGAGGACACAAACGGCACACCTCGAGCGTCAAGTGTGATGATGGTCAGAGTGAGCAAAGTAATCACCAACAACACGTAACGAGAACGCTTGCGGTTCTTTCCCGGCTGTGACAGTGGGCGCACGGACTGGAGTCCGAAACTCAGTCGCGACTTGAGGAGAAGAGCACACCACGAAGGGCTTCGAACTCCTCAAGAGCCTGACCGGCTCCAAGCGCTACCGCCTCGAGTGGTCGTGGGGCAATCTGGATTGGCATACCGGTCTCTTGAGCTAGGCGCTCGGGAAGGCCCTTCAGTAACGCCCCACCACCAGCGAGCATGATTCCCCGCTCCATAATATCTGCGGCAAGTTCCGGAGGAGTTTTATCTAGCGTCACCTTGACTGCATCAACGATGCTCGACACAGGCTCCTCGATTGCCTCACGAATCTCGTTGGTTGAAGTCACAATTGTTTTGGGTAAACCGGTGACTAGGTCTCGACCGCGAATCTCTGCCTGAAGTTCTTGGCGAAGGGGCCACGCAGAGCCGAGTTCCATCTTGACGACTTCAGCGGTGCGCTCACCAAGTGCCAGGCTGTATTCCTTCTTGATGAACTGAATAATTGATTCGTCGAGTTCGTCTCCGCCAACACGAACCGACTGACTCGTCACGACTCCGCCAAGCGAGATAACCGCAACCTCGGTGGTGCCACCGCCAATATCTACAATCATGTTTCCGGTTGGCTCTTGCACTGGCAAGCCCGAGCCAATAGCTGCTGCCATTGGTTCCTCAATAATGTGCGCAGGCTTGCGAGCACCGGCGTATTCGGCTGCATCCTGAACGGCCCGTTGCTCGACGCCAGTAACACCTGAAGGCACGCAGATAATCATGCGAGGCTTAGAAAACCTGCTGTTGTGCACACGCTGAATGAAGTATCGAAGCATGATTTCGCATACCTCAAAGTCAGAGATGACCCCATCTTTTAGCGGGCGAATTGCCGAGATGTGGGCCGGTGTTCGGCCAATCATTCGTTTCGCCTCGGTGCCAACTGCAACTGCCTTGCCGTCAGCTACGCGAATTGCAACTACAGAAGGCTCTGACAACACGATGCCTTCACCGCGGACGTATACCAACGTATTGGCAGTTCCTAGGTCTACTGCCATGTCACGGCCAAGAAAGTTTGTATTCATCCGAGCCATAAGAATCCTTAAGCTAGCGCGTGCCCGAAGCCAGTAACAGGGCCAAACTGGGGCTTTCAGGAGCCCTGCCTAGGTGAGGAGAACCTGCACCCACTAAACATTGCAACACAACTGTAACAAATCAAACCATGGCTGACCAAGCGGTCATGTGCTAGAGCTCTCAGACTGGAAACCAAAGAGCGATTTCACGGGCAGCGGCCTCATGACCATCTGATCCGTGAACCAAGTTCTCATTGGTGATGGTGGCAAAGTCGCCTCGAATAGATCCGGGCTGAGCTTCCGCAACCTTTGTCTTTCCAATCAGGGTGCGCATCAGATGAAACGTTTGATCATCGGGGCCTTCAACGACAAGCGCTACAACTGCACCACGAGTCAAAAAGTCAACCAACTCACCGTAGAACGGCTTATCGGCATGCTCCTCATAATGCGCTTCAGCAAGGGTTCGGTCTGGCGTACGAAGCTCCATTCGCAGAACCTTGAGCCCCTTGCGTTCGATTCGAGAGATGATTTCCCCGACGAGTCCACGTTCAACAGCGTCGGGCTTGCACATGATAAATGTCTGATTCACGTCCCTTACGCTACGCAGCAACTGAGCGATAAGGCGAACTGAGGTTTTCTAAGCCTCGGGGCAACAGGTTGAGCATGCCTCGTGGCAACAGGTTGAGCATGGCTCGGGGCAACAGCTTGAGCATGGCCGTTATTGGCCGTTGGACTGCCGAACTGCCACTCTCGCCGGTTCCAAAACTCGGAATGATCCAGTCACCAAGATCATGTCCTCTTCGGCCGAGATTGCGAGTGCTCTTGCCGTCGCAGAGCCTGGGTCAGCTACCACTTCCTGAGGGATTCCAAGCTCGTCACAGGCTGCAGCAAGCACCCTGCCCTCGACACCTCTCGGACCGTCAAGGCTGCAACAAATCACTAGGTCAGGCCGAAGCTCAGCTACTGCCGCTACTAAGCGGCGAGCATCTCGACCAAATAATGCGCCGAGTACCACTATGCGTGTTCCAACAGGAGCGAACTCCTCTTCGATTGTCAACGCTGTGGCGCTTAAGGCATCGGGGTTGTGAGCACCATCAATCACTACAAGCGGCGAATGCTGAAGGATCTCGAATCTCCCAGGAAGGTTGAACTCTGCAAACGCAGCGTGAATAACCTCTGGGTCAAGTTCCCGAGCAAAAAAAGACTCAACCGCCGCCACCGAAATCGCTGCATTTACAACCTGATGTCTGCCATGGACAGGCAGAAACACCTCGTTATAAAGCGCATAAACACCTTGGATGTCGGCCAAATGGCCGCCAATAGCTAGGCGATCGTTGAGCACTTCAAAATCAACCCCAGATTGCAGCAATCGCGCCGGACCCTCTGCCGCAAACACTGCTACTAACTCTTCGGGAATTTCACCCAGCACGGCAGTAGACATCGGTTTGAGGATTCCAGCTTTTTCGGTGGCCACCGCAAGCTCCCAGCCTGCTGCGAAATCAGTGTGATCCCCTTGAATAGCAGTGACTACCGCCACCTCGGCATTCACCACATTTGTAGAATCAGTCCGTCCGAGCAAACCAACTTCGACTACCGCAACCTCTACTGGTGCTTCTGCGAACCACCGAAAAGCCGCCGCAGTAATCACTTCAAACCAGCTGGGCTGATCAGCCAACAACGGCTCAACGGCAGCGATGCCTGTCAAGACCTCGGCTAACTCAGAATCAGAAATAGGTTCGCCATCCCGAGCGATTCGTTCGTTAACCCGCAACAAATGCGGACTGGTATAGGTCCCCACCCGCAGGCCATGCGCCTGGAGCAACGCCGTCACCATGGCTGCAACGGTTCCCTTACCGTTAGTGCCCGTGATGTGAATAACGGGCACCTGATCCTGCGGGTCGCCAAGCAATTCCATCAGTTCACGCATGGACTGCAGGGACAGGCCCTCGACCTGACCTGCTGCAATGCCGCGGCTCGTAGTCTCATGATCCAAGCGGGCGTCATGCCACCGCAACGCTTCGGAAATCTCCATCAGAAGTGAGTGCTCATCATCAAGTAATTAGATTCTGCATCCATTCAGCTTGATCTAGCTGCTTAGGATGCTGCGCGCTTGGGCCGAGCAGTTCGCGGTTTGGCGGAACGGGCGATCATCTGCGGAGCTGCCTTGCCGGCCACAACATCGGCATTGATCACGACTCGCTGAACATCTGTCCGAGAAGGCAACTCGTACATCAC
>JBBDMQ010000180.1:0-4226 GCA_040878245.1 Microthrixaceae bacterium | reverse complement strand
GTTTGGGTCGCCCTGCTAATGCCAGAGGGGCTATCTGGCGGATTGTGAGCACCGTCTCGTGATGACCGAGAGCCTTTTTTGCCGCCCGCTTTTTAGCGCTGGCCTGAGCAACGCTGCTCACGCTCATGGGTGCGGCATGAGGACGGCCTACCGAATTGAGACTGCTGTCACCAACCCCTATATGAATCATGTGAATCTGGCTCGGTTGCAACGTACCGGTCGTTTCGGGTTGCCCACTTCCGATGACTTCTTGTGCGATCTCATACGCAGCGGCTGTATGGACTACTAACTGTGCTCCGTTGCGAATCGAGCGAGACATACGCCGACTTATGTGGGCTCTTTGCTTCCAGTCCTCTGGTTCTGACCACAGCGAAATTGCTGTCGGCAATGCTCCCCCGACCATCACTGCAACCTCTGCAACCGCAGCACCCTGCAAAATAAGGGCATCCGCCCAGCGTTGCTCTGTACGCAGTTGAGTGTAGGCAGCTAGAGAACGCCGAGAGGGAGCTATCACCGGCACACGTTCAGCCAACTGACCCACAGATCCGGGAGCTAGGGCAAGTGTCCGAACCTCAATCCCGGCATGACTCAGACCCACATGTAGCTCAAGCGCAGATAGGTTCTGATCAGTAGCGTCAGTATCAGAGAGAATTTGCAGCACCCGATGGATTGCCACAGCTAACTCAAGAAAGTTGCCCCTCGACACGAGCTAGGGCGTCTTCTTCGCTCACATCAAGAGCAAAGCTCAGTTCAGAGACAAGTACACTTCTTGCCTTGACAAACATTGATTTCTCGCCGGCCGATAGACCTTTGGACTGATCACGAAGTGCGAGGTTTCGAACAACCTCAGCTACTTGGTACACGTCGCCCGACTTCAGTTTTTCTTGATGGTTCTTAAAGCGTCTGCTCCAGTTAGCCGGTTCACGGATGTCTTTTTTGGCAAGCAGTTCAAAGAGGTCCTCAACTTCTTCGGCGCCGATTGGTGGCCGCATACCAACATCGTCGGCGTTCTCGACTGGGACCCGCAGGGTAAGTTCGCCGTGAGCCATTTGGAGCACTAGATACTCAATATTTTTGCCATCGACTTTACGCTTCTCACGCTTCACGATTACCGCTGCGCCGTGATGGGGATAAACAACACGATCGCCTACATCAAAAGACACAAGTTTTTCCTGACATAAAGAATTGGTAAGCGAGCCGCCTCACCACAACAGCCTCGGGGCTGAGCTGGAGATTCCAGTGATGAGCCTCTGAGGGACATTGTATGTTAGCAGATTTTTACAGCGATCTAGGCACCCCGTGACCTACCTCGGGTAGCCGATGCCCATGGGGAGAGAGCCGTCTTTCTTAGTTGAGAGTAACGAGCGGTTGGTGAAGTGTTCGACCCAACTCGCCCGGGACTCTCGGGAACTCGCTCTGCGCCTGGGGTTGGACAAGTTGCAAAGTCGAGGGCCAGCATTCATCCAAGCTGCTCATCACAGCTCGACCCAACTCAAATAGATCACTACGGGCAAGCCACGCACCCTCAAGTTCGCGAACCACTAAATCCATACAGCCTGCGATCTGAACGGTGTCTCCAACTTGCAGCACACGGCCACGAGACACTTGCTGACCAATCACCTCAATCAGGGCGCCTGCAATGGTGGCATCAATGCCAGTGAGGATTAACTCGGGATGCTGAAAATTGCGGGCTAAACCTACGGAGTAGGCCCAGTCGCATCCAGTTTCGTCAGCAAGCAGAGCCGCCACATTAAATGAGCCTGCAAGGATTTCAGTTCGAAACAATTCAATGATGCCCTCAATCTCCACTGCGCAAGTCTGAGCAGCAAACTCGGGGCCGACAATGGGTGAAGGAACCTATGACAACGAGCAGAGTGACCCTTTCTACTCTGAGTAGGCAACTCTGGCACGTAGCGTGAACAGGTAAGCGCTCAGCAGACAAACTTGCCTACTCTCAGCGCAGAAATCCGCAAATTTGTTGCTGATCGGAAGAAAACTATGACAAGAGTCTCAATGCTATTGACACACTATTCGGATCCCTCAGGGAGATTTGTTGCTTGATTCGCAGAGTAATCAGGGCTTGATGGTGCGGAACTACGTGCCAAGAAACGCAAGCGCGCCCCCCGAGCATCCCAGTCATAGACCACAGCTGTCTTTGCAATACGGTCGTAAATCGCTAGATGCTCTCGGTTGGTAAGGATGCCAACAAAGCCAAGACCAAAGGTCAGAAACCCCAAAGGGAACATGACCGTACGTGTGAGGCCACACCTAAAATTTGTCGCCGACCCATCACGTTGGACAACCCGAAGACCAAGAATTGCCATGCCCGGGGTTTTGCCACTCGTTGACCATGGGTAGGAGAAATACAGGAATAGCCAAAACACGTAGATCATGCTCAGCACAGATGGCGGAAGCTCCAATTTGTAGTTGTCAGGAGTAATGAGAACCACCAAGTAGGTCAACGAGGCTGTTGCAACCGAGAAGCAAATAGTCGCAATTGCTTCGTCGCACACGAATGCCACCAGACGACTAACGGCTCCTGCATAGTGACCCTGTTGTGTGACGCCGAGTTCGCGCTGAGAGATGTCAGTCATTGAGAATCCTTCGTAGTGTCCGACTGGCCGCTGGGTAGGGCTAATGGAGCGACCTCTATGAGTAGTGGCGGCCCTGCCGGCAAAGCAATGGGGTCACGCCGCAGCACACGATTTGCCCAACGACTCAAGAAATTGTCGAGACCAACGCCTTGACTCCGCACTACGTCAAGGGCTTCGCCAGCGAGACCAGAGGTTGACTGCGCTATCAGGCTACCAATCTCTGTATTACGAACTAGAGAATCAATATCGAGCTTATTGATCAAAGCATTCATATCTACGCTGTCGAGCAAGGCGTCAAGGTCAACATGTTGAAGTAACTCATTGAGGTCGACCTTGGCCAGTAATGCATTGAGATCAATTCGCTCAAGAAGCAGACTGATGTCAATCCGATCAAGTAGCGCATCGAGATCTACCTGAGAGATCAGTGCATCTACATCGACTCGTTCAACAACTGCGCCAACGTCGACGCGAGAGACGATGCCATCGACATCTACGCCCTGTACCAATTCATTCACATCAACTTTCGAGACAATCCCAGCAACATCGACGCGACTCACAAGGCGATCAATGTCAATTCGGTCAAGTAACGCGTCAATATCGATTGCTGCCAAAACTTCATTGATGTTTACCGCATCTATCACCCCAGGCGTCACTCGCTGGAGTGCATCGCGCGCAACTGGCCCAGCATCGGTCACGATGCGTTCGCGCACCTCGTGGCCTTCCTTTGCGAGCGGTTCGGTAAGACGCTTTGCAGCGGCCGTTGCTAGGCGTGCCGGCAGACTTGATCCCACCGCCGATGCAACTTCTGTTGCAGCCCGAGCGGCTCTCGTAGCTGCGCCAAGAGCTGCATCTACACCCCAGTCATCAGTTGCCTTTTCCGGTTCAGAAGCGGGAATTTGCGAATCACTCACCCCTAGATCATGGCCCAGAAGTAGGTACTTTCGGGCAATCCCGCCATTTCAAACAATGATCGGCGGAGCAAAATCTGAATCAAAAACCGGCTTGTGCGTTTTGCGGTTCTCCAATTTTACGCAGTTCCAGTAGTTTCACACCACAGTCCTACGGAAGAACTGTTGTCAGGTCAGTTCACAACTTGTGTCAAAGATTGCTAGGAGCATCCACTGGTTGTGCCGCACTCGCCGCAGACGTAACAAGACCCGGCTCGGGTCATCTGGATGCCGCATTGCATACATAGCGGAGCGCTCACTGCAGAACCAAGCGAAGCGCTTGTTGGAGATTCTTTCTCTAGCTGGTTTGAGGATGCATCGATGACATGCTCATCGACTCCCGGCAAAGTGGGCTGAAGCCGTTCAGAAGTTCCTAAAACCCCAAGGTCTAGGCGGTCTTCATAGCTCAGATAATCCATTGCGAGGCGCCGGAACAGATAGTCGATCAAGCTGTTCGCAATTCGAACCTCTGGATCATCGGTTATTCCAGCTGGTTCAAACCGCATACCAACAAAAGCGTGCACAAACGCATTGAGTGGAACTCCATATTGAAGGCCATGACTGATCGAGATTGCCAATGCGTCCATGATTCCTGCCAAGGTCGAACCCTGTTTTGAAACCCGAATAAACAACTCGCCCGGTCGGCCATCGGGGTACTCCCCCACGGTCACAAAGCCCTTACAGT
>JBBDMQ010000179.1:0-4241 GCA_040878245.1 Microthrixaceae bacterium | reverse complement strand
TATGCCGCCATGTTGCTGCCCGTGGCAATGCTTGGATGGAAGTCTCGGGCCACGCTTCTTCTGCAAGTACAAGCAATATTTATAAGTGTTGCTTACGCAAACGGACCAGGGCGTGAACCGTTCAGCAGTATCGGCCAATTTCTTGAGCGGAGCAGCACCAGAATAAACTTTGTGCTTCTGCTGTTTCTGCTTATTTGGGCTCGGCCGAGCGAGCAAACCGAAGATCCGCGGATTTATTTTGATGAAGATTCGCAAGACTGCAGCGCTAGTACCCAACGCTCAAAGGAAGCCAGTAGTGATTAGGAACCCGGTGGAGCCGTTGACCGACGATGTGAGCGATGATCCCGTCCTGGTACTCCTGACGGCGGCACAGCTTCGAGAATCACTGTTGAGTGAGGTTGCGCTGGGTCTTCAAGCAACTCCCAAGGAACTCTCACCAAAATGGCTCTATGACGATTACGGGTGCGAACTTTTCGGGCGCATCACCGAGTTGACTCAGTATTACCCCACTCGAGCAGAGCGTTCGATCCTTCAAAATCATGCTGCAAATATTCAAAGGTTGAGCCTCGCTACCACTTTGATCGAACTGGGATCAGGTACCTCAGAGAAAACCCGGCTGGTGCTGAACGCGTTCGATGCAACTCAGTCTTTGGAACAATTCGTGGCCTTTGATGTTGCTGAGCCAACCTTGCGAGATGCAGTAGGCAAGATCCAAGCCGATTTCCCTGAGACCAAAGTCCAAGGCATCGTGGGCGACTTCACTCAACACTTATCTGCACTGCCCGTGGGTGGCGTCAGGATGATTGTGTTTCTCGGTGGGACGATCGGTAACTTTCCTGGTCCTCAACGCAACAAATTTCTGGCAGAAGTTGCGCAAAGTTTGCAGCCCGGTGACTCGCTCCTCTTAGGGACTGACCTGATCAAAGATCGCAGTCGTTTGGTAGCTGCCTACGACGACACTGATGGCGTCACGGCGGCTTTCAACAAAAATCTCTTGAGTGTGCTCAACACAGAGCTTCGCGGAGAATTCGATCTTGATCTCTTCAGACACGTGGCGTTATTTAATGAGGCCGACTCCTGCATAGAGATGCGGCTCCGATCTGTGACGGATCAACAAATTGCGTTAGGTGACTTGGGCTTACTCATTGAATTCTCGGCTGGGGAAGATTTGCTGACCGAGATCAGCACCAAGTTCTCTGAACAACAGGTTCAAGATGAACTTCAGGCTGCAGGCTTTAGCACTCAGCACTGCTGGAAAGATGATGCAGGTGACTTTGCTCTGTGGTTGGCAATGAGGTGACAGCTCTCGATGGAAACAACACGCATCCACTTGCATCAGCAGAAATTTTGCCCGAAGGTGCTACCCAATTGCAGAACTTGTCTTGGGTGCGCAACCTGACAGAGCAACTCGCCGCTCCGTTAAGCCCCGAAGACCAAACAGTGCAATCTATGCCTGATGCTTCGCCCACAAAGTGGCATCGAGCACACACGACCTGGTTTTTTGAAACCTTTTTGCTTCAGCCCTTTCTTGAGGGGTACCAGAGCTATAACGAAGAGTTTGGATTTCTTTTTAACTCGTACTACGAAGCTATGGGGTCACGCCACTCTCGCGGTGAGCGTGGGCTGGTTTCTCGGCCGAGCACCACCGAAATTGGTAGCTACCGGCAACATGTTGATACAGCGTTAGAAAAGCTCCTGCAGAGAAACAGTTCGGATCGGGTCGCTGAGCTCACCCTGCTAGGCCTTCACCACGAACAGCAGCATCAGGAGTTGCTCTGCATGGATGCACTCCACATGCTTTCTCGGCACCCCTTCCGTCCGGCCTACGCCCAACCTCAACTGCCAGCGCCCCAGCCAACTCAAGTGGCACTTCCACAGACTCAGGGATGGATTCAGTTTGTCGGTGGTCTGCAACAAATGGGCTGCGAAAAACCTGCTTTGCACTCAGTTGATGCTGAGCACTCAGAAAATCTGAGTGACAGCGATCTGCACTTCTCCTTTGATAACGAATCCCCGCGTCATGAGGTGCTCCTTCACCCCTTCGAAATTGCAGACCGGCTCATCACTTGTGCCGAGTGGCTGGAGTTCATTCTCGACGGCGGATATCTGCGAAGTGAATTGTGGATGTCCGAGGGCTGGGCGCAACTCGCAGCTGCCTCACAATCTATGCCTGCTTACTGGCAGGTCAGCAATGGTGAATACAAGTCCTTTGGACTGACTGGCAATCAGCCTGTTCAGTTACACCAACCTGTGAGCAATATCTCTTGGTTTGAGGCCGATGCCTTTGCACGATGGAGCGGTGCTCGCCTACCCACCGAGGCCGAGTGGGAGACTGCAGCCGGCACACCGCCGCCGGGAGCGCATCTTGATCTAGAGGTGCTTTTCCCACGGACTGCTTCTGCATCACCAGACTCGCAACAGTGGTTTGGAGAACTTTGGCAGTGGACTGAATCTCCCTACCGCCCGTACCCCGGCTACCGAGCAGCAGCAGGCGCAATTGGGGAATACAACGGCAAGTTCATGATCAATCAGCAGGTGCTGCGCGGGAGTAGCTTTGCAACTCCCGCTGGCCATGCAAGAAGCACCTATCGAAACTTCTTCTCGCCGAGTTCAAGCTGGATGTTCTCTGGGCTTCGCCTGGCGCGAGATTTGTAGCCCACTTCGAAGCCTGGCTTTCATCATTGAAGCAACAACTATCAGCCTGCTGAGCTTTTTTCTGGCGAGCTTCTTTCCGGAGAGCTTTTTTCTGGCGAGCTTTTTCTTCCAAGCCAAGAACGCCGTGAGCCCGCCACCAAAACTCGTTGATACAAAGGTGCTGGCAGGCGTGACACGAGATCAAAAACTTTGGCATCTGGCCCAATGAGCGCTCGACGACGATTGCGCTGCACTGCCTTGAGTATTTGCGAGGCCGCCTTGTCTGGAGTGGTCAGCGTCATGCGATCGAAGTTATCGGCTAATTCTTTTGCCGAACCGCTGATTGAGAGCGCAGAGCTATCGGTACGCGCATTTCGGGCAATATTGGTTCGGATTCCTCCCGGATGCACAGTGGTCGAAGAGACTCCTTCATCTGCTATTTCTAACTCCATGCGCAGAGCATCGGTATATCCACGTACGGCAAATTTGCTGGCGTTATAGGCCGATTGCGTGGGAATGCTCAGGAGTCCAAACACGCTTGAGATGTTGACCACATGTCCTTCACCTGACTCTTTGAGATACGGAAGGAAGGCTTGGGTGCCGTAAACAACTCCCCAAAAGTTGATGTTCATCAACCAAACGAAGTCCTCATAGGACATACCCTCAATCATGGCAGTGAGCGCAACGCCAGCATTATTGATCACCATGTTGACCTTGCCGTGTTCCTCAACTACCTGGGCTGCCCATGCTTCAACAGCAGCACGATCTGCCACATCAAGACTGGTGGCGGTTACCTTGCTCCTTGAGTTGTTGTGTGTTGTGGCCTCAACCAGCATGACGGTCTCGGCAAGGCCGTCAGAGTCAATATCTGCCAACGCCAGGTTTGCTCCGCGAGTTGCGAGGTCCAAGGCAAGTGCCCGACCGATGCCCGAACCAGCACCTGTGATGGCTACCACGCTTCCAAAAAATGTGATGCTCATGAATGTGACTCGCTTTCCGACTTGGTTGATTGCGAAACGAGGAGAGCTTCGCCAAAGCGTCGAGTCCCAGAGAACCGCATGGCGCCGTCATCAAGTTTGCTGAACTTCAGCGACGGATAGTCGCGTAAGTAACTCTGATACACCTTCCACGGGAATCGTGACCCTTGCTTGGGCAACAGCTCGGCAGAACGTTGCACGTATCCAGAGGTGAGGTCAAGAAGTGGTTCGGGGGTTACTGAAGTTGCATTTTCTGCTGTGCACTGCGAGTAGCCGTCATCACGCATGCGATTGAGTAGTCGACAGATATACGCGCAGGTCAGCTCGCATTTAAGAGTCCAAGAAGCGTTTGTATATCCAATGGCTACTCCTAAGTTGGGAACGCCTTCAAGCATCATTGACCGATAGGCAAGTTTGCTAGAAACGTCTACCTCTTCGCCATCCACACATAGTTGTATGCCGCCAATGAATAACAGTTCCAAACCTGTGGCTGTCACAATGATGTCTGCAAGTAGTTCCGTTCCAGAACTCAGGCGCACTCCAGTCTGAGTAAAGCAGTCAATGGGCTCGGTTACTACCTCGGCCGAGCCTGCTCGCATCGCCGGGAACAAGTCGCCATTTGGAGCTACG
>JBBDMQ010000178.1:0-4262 GCA_040878245.1 Microthrixaceae bacterium | reverse complement strand
CTCGCTAGAAATGACCATCCGCTCAAGCAGGTCAAGGTCTGCGGTTCGGTGGTTAGCTCCAACTACGAGGACAGACACGCCAGTAGGCGCTCCTTCGCTTCGGTATAGCGGCCCATTCGGACTAATACAAGAATGCTCTCATCCAGCGCAGATCGCCAGTCAGGAACCCCATATGTGACATCTTTCCGGGTCTTACTGCTCTCCATCTGAGCCCGTTGCAGGTCTTGACGAACCTCGACAATGACCTGTGCAAGCTGTTCGCCTTGTTCAGCGGTGAGTCCAAGAACACTGTCAAGTGAGGCATCAATTCGCTCCGCAGCCCACTGCGATAACACTGGACTGCCATCCGAGTTAGATACCGCAATACTCACCTTGCCCCAGCTGACAGTTGCCGGAAACGATAAGTCACCATCCTGAGCTCGGTCTGCACGATTGACGAGCACCCCTGCGGCCTCGCAGATAACGCCAACCTGCCTATTCACCTCGGGATTGTTCGTGGCAACAATGACCAACAAGGGTGCACCTGAAAACTCAGAACCAGCGGCCTGATCAGTGGCTAGATCGGATGGCTCAAACTCACGCTGCAAAATCTGAAGTTGACCTGTCTGAAGTTGACCTGCCTGGGCTACATCCCAAAACTCTGGCTGAAGTTCGGGTGCCACCACTACAACTTTTGCTCCCGCTTGCAGAAGAGATCTCGTCCGACGAAGAGCAACTGGCCCTCCACCCACGACCACGCATCGACGGCCTCGCACTTTTATCTGAACAGAAAGTTGGTTGGACTCAGGCATTTTCAGCCTGAACTGCTAGATCTCAGTGTCGTTGCGTTGCTCAGTTTTTCAGCCGCCGCAGAGGCGCGTTGCTTGACTGACGCTTCTGTGGCTGCCCTGCGCTCCTCGTGAAACGCCAAAATTTGTAGTTCAACAGCGAAGTCGACATCTCGCACCAAAACATCAGGGGGAAGGTCGAGCACTGTTGGCGCAAAGTTCAGAATTGAGCGAACACCCGCTCGTGCAAAAGTTTCAGCCGCATCCTGAGCAGCAGCTGGCGGAGTGGTAATAATCCCAATCACGACCTGATGCTCAACAACAAGATCAGCAAGTCGCTCCTCATGCTGCACGGTCAATTCACCCACCCGATCTCCAACACGGCTGGAATCGATATCTACAACCGCCACAACCGAGAACCCTCGATCAGAAAAACCTGCAAACTTTGCGAGGGCCGATCCGAGGTTTCCTGCACCAACAATGACGCAGGGCCAATCGTGAGTCAGGCCAAGCTCACGTCGGATTTCAACAAGCAAATGGTCCACTCCGTAGCCCACGCCACGGGTCCCATACGAGCCAAGGTAAGACAAGTCCTTTCGCACCTTGGCGGCATTTACACCGGCCATCTCGGCGAGTTGCTCAGATGAGGCTGTAATACGGTTCTCGGCCTGCATTTGTAATAAACAGCGGTGATACAACGGCAAGCGCGCAACGGATGCTTCGGGAATCACTCGGCGACGTGCTGGCATCAGCACAACGTACAGCGGCAGTTCACAAGTTCACAAAGTCGCAGGTCTCAACGATCTAAAAGCTGAGCCCGAGCTACTTGAGTTGATGTCGGATGATCTTTCCGGTCACTCCACGCGGAATGTCTTCAACAAACCAGATCTTATTTGGGCACTTGTAGCTAGCGAGTCGGTCAGCGCAGAAAGCAATGATGTCTTCCTCTTCAACCGGAACTCCAGGCAGCGCTTGAACATAAGCTTTCACGGCTTCCCCCGTATACGGGTGCGGCACTCCCACCACTGCACAGGCAGCAATGCCGGGATGCTCAAGCAGCACAGCCTCGACTTCGGCAGGAAATACGTTAAATCCAGACACGATGATCAAGTCTTTGAGACGATCCACCAAGAACAGGTAGCCCTCATCATCGACCACGGCCACGTCGCCCGTTCTTAGCCAACCGTCCTCGGTGAGCACTCTGTCAGTTGCCTCTGGATCTTCCCAATAGCCCTTGAAAACGTTTGGCCCATGCACCAAAATTTCTCCAGCATCGCCGACCAGAACATCTTCACCGTTTTCATCAACAATGCGTAGATCTACACCGGGCACAGGAATCCCAATAGACCCGAATGGGGCGTCGGTTCCTGTCGGACTCGACACCACGGGAGAAGCTTCTGTAAGTCCGTACCCTTCTTCAAGGGTGAGCCCGAGCTTTGCCTCGAAGGCCTGCGCAACCTCGATTGGTAACTTCGCTGCGCCCGAAACCGCAACGCGAACAGAAGTAACCATTGATGCATCAAGGCCAGGAATCCCAGCCCAAGCGGCCCACATTGTTGGCGGACCAGAGACCACAGACACGCCGTGCTTCAGAATCGATTCCAGACCAGAAACTGGGTCAAAGCGTTCGATCAGAAGAACAGCTGAACCTACGGCTAAGGAAACGCCTAAGACTACGTTGAGCCCAAAGATGTGGAACAGCGGTAGCACTCCAAATACCACGTCATCGCTCTGCTGTACCTGGTCTGAAGAGGCCAAAATCTGGCAAATATTCGCATAGAGATTGCCGTGTGTCAGCATTGCCGGCCGAGGTGATCCCGCTGTACCCGAGGTATAGATGAGCACTGCAAGGTCATCTGCCGATCGCTCGATAATGGCAACTTCTGCCGTCTGCTCTACAGCAGAAACATCCTCAAGCTGCACCCCACCCTCGGGAACAAATCCTGCGCCAATCACATGCTCCACGCTTGACAGAGCGGAGCGGTCAATATCTGAAAATGCTTGACGACCTGCCGCACCAACCACAACTGCCCGTGCACCCACAAGGTCAATCTCATGCTGCATAGCGGCACTCGGATTTGTTGGGTTTAGCGGCACGATGACAAGCCCAGCACCTAGGCCCGCAAGATACGACAATACGAAGTAGCGATTGTTGCCAGAAATCACTGCAAGCCGGTCACCGGGTTCAAGGCCCAAAGCCACGAACCCCGAGCGCAACATCGCAACCTGCGCGCGCAACGACCCATAATTCGTAGGCTTACCACGACTAATCAGGGCGCAAGCGTCATCAGGATGGTTGTCAAGAATTTTGGCCAGATTCACTTCATAACAAGGTAGCCGCCGGTGTGCCTTATGGCACGTCGAAGCAGCAGATGTTGCGGCGCGCAGTAACGAGCCAAGCTATTTCGGCGCAAGAACAACTAGTTGTAGAAACGAGGCACCGAAAAGAATCAGCATCAACACAACTATTGCAATAGTGGTGTTTTTCCTCATGACTGTGGCCGAAATGAGGGTGAGAGCTGCACTGGAGTGGTCACGGCGCGAGCGGGTTCATCTGCGCTATCAAGTGGCTTCAAACTGAGTGCATCTCCCGTGCCTAGTCCGAGTTCTTCTGCAGCCGAAGTACGGTCACACACCAAAGCTATGGCTCCATAGCTATCGATAACTAAGCCAATCGCCCCTGCGGTGAGCTCAGAAAAACTTTTAACACGCTTCACGGTGCGAACAGTTGGGCTTGCCCCTCCGAGTATTCCTGCGGAGTCGAGACTCAATTCAAATACGGTGCCTAAGCCATCAAGTTCTTCTGGGTCGGCATTGAGTTGAGCGTTTCCGTAGTGATCAATCCAGAGCACCTCGGCGGTAAGTTCGGTCTCGGTGAGTTCAGAGATAGGCAACGTCCCAGGAATAAGCCCGGCAGGCTCAATGAGTTCCCCGAGATCCTCTAGCGCAACTCCGTTACAGAGGTGCGCAGCAACCGAAGCAAAAATGTCACGGCCGTCAAACAAGGACCCGGCTCCCTCTAAGTGATAATCAGAATTGTTGAGCCAGACTGCACGAGTTGCGCCTCCCACCATGGCAACTGCCGGGGCGAGGAGACCATTATCGGGACCCAGAAGAACGGACTGCCCATCGCCAACCTCAACAGCAATTGCCCTGCGAGTAGAGCCAACGCTGGGGTCAACTACGGCAATGACGACTCCGGGGGCCAAGTATTGCGCTGCGCGTCCCAAAGCCAGGCCTCCAGCGCGCACGTCGTAGGGGGCAATCTCGTGGGTGATGTCAATGACAGTCACTGCGGGCGCAATCTGGCGAATCACGGAGTGAACTACGCCAACGAATTCATCAGCGTGGCCATAATCCGAGAGAAACGAGATGGTGTCATAGCGCAAACTCATGAACCTCCAACGTACTCCGCCCAATAGCAACCCCAAAACCCACCCCAAACCCCCCACCCCAAAAAACCCCCCACCCCAGCCGTTTTGTCTTGCGAGGGAC
>JBBDMQ010000177.1:0-4271 GCA_040878245.1 Microthrixaceae bacterium | reverse complement strand
TTGGCATCAATATCTGAGCGATTGATTCGCAAGCGGCGAGCCAACCGACCGATTCCCATCGGCATCTCGTGGCACATACCCACGTTTCGAACTTTGGTGCCACGATTAATTGCCAAAGTCACTCGGCTCATTGGGTTCGAGAGGTTTACTAGGAATGCATCAGGGCAGTACTTCTCAATGCTCTCGCAGATGCTCATCGTGTTCAAGATGCTGCGCAAGGAATGGAACACGGCTCCGGGGCCGCCGTTCTCACCATTTATCTGGCGAGCGCCATATCTATTTGGCACCTCATAGTCCTGCCGCCAGTACTCAAATCTGCCAAACTCGGCGCTGCTCAAAACAAAGTCTGCCCCATCAAGTGCTTCTGCCGGATCAGTTGAGTAGTCAAGCACCACCGGAGCTCCGGCGGCAGAGTTGAGCTTGCAAGCAAACCTGTAAGCACGTTCAAGCCGTTCTGGATTCACGTCATGCAGTGTGAGCCTCGAGCCATGAAGCTTGGGGGTGTGCACCACGTCGTTCACCATCGCCGGGCCAAACGACATCCCGCCTGCTCCGACCATGGTTATCTTCGGACCTTGACGAAAGTCTGAACGCTTTGCTGAATCATTCACCTTGACAAGGTTAATCATTCTTCAGAAACGGTGAGGAGAAGTAGCGCATAGAGGCAATGCACGAAGGGCTTAAGCGCCTCGCTGAAGCCCAACTGTGCACCGCTGAAGCCCAACTCCGAGCCGCTGTAGCTTGCCAAGGTGATGAGCAGGTACAGTAACTGACCGTTGGAGAGGTGCCGGAGTCCGGTCGATCGGGCCTCCCTGCTAAGGAGGTGTGGGGGCGACCTCACCGTGGGTTCGAATCCCACCCTCTCCGCCAATTGAGTCTGGTGTCGGTTTCGGCCGGCACCAGACTCGCCAAACTTTGCAAGTACATTCAATCATCGGCCAGATTCCCTTTAACCCGGGTGTTTCTGGTCCAATGTCGACCAGAAACATCCGGGTTGCTAGAGTCACAAGCTCAAAGCGTTCGTAGCTCAATTGGATAGAGCATCTGACTACGGATCAGAAGGTTGTGGGTTCAAGTCCCGCCGAGCGCACAAATTGGTTCAAAGCCCTCGCCTTGGCGGGGGCTTTGAACCCAAAGGAAAGTTCATCCCGCCGTAACCAAAGCCGCTTCGCTGCTAGCCGGGTCCGGCTAGAATGAGAGTCTTGGCAAATTTTTGTCAGCAAATGAGGAGAACTCTTCGAATGACCCCCTCCCCTTGGTCTCACAGCCGAACAAGAATTCTGATTGATCGCTCTGCTGCGCTGCTACTGAGCCTGCTGACACTTCCGGTATTGCTTCCATGCCTAGCGATTTCTGCTCTGAGGTTTCGCTCAAATCCTGTCTTTCAACAAGAGCGCGTGGGGCTAGACGAACAGACTTTCACTTTGCCCAAAATCCGCTCATTGCCCACAACAACTTCAACCACGCTCAATAAATACGAACTTAATGCTGTCCGATACGGAACGTGGACACGTTTTTTGCGGAGAAGCCATATAGATGAATTGCCGCAGTTATGGGCAGTGGTGGCTGGAAAAATGTCTATGGTTGGACCTCGCCCCGAAATGATCGGTTTATCAAGCACTTTCGATGCTGACTTTGTTCGCATGAGAACTTCTGTACTGCCAGGCATCACCGGGGCATGGCAGGTGAGTGAGGCTTGCAGCGAACTCATTAACGAATCCCCTGAGTTTGATCGGCTATACGTCGAGTTCTCTTCGCCAAAATTGGACTGGTTGATACTGTCTCGTACAGTCAAAAACTTTGGATCAGGCGATCTTTTTACTTTGATAGAACTCAAAGAAATTGTGTCGCAATTAGCCCTCGCCTCGGAAGAACCGGATTCGGTAGTAAACGACCAGCTCAGTGCCTAAGGATCTGCCGACCCCTTCGATACATTGCTGCGGAATTCGGATCGATTGCATCGACCTAGATCAGGCTGTACAGGAAATTCTGGCGCGTGCTCTTGACCTGCGTCAGCAGCCTGGCAACCCGCACGGGCTGGCAGTTCACCTTTGTAACGCTTGGACGCTTGCCTACGGACTCAAGGCTCCAGCTCATGCAGATCGTATTGATTCAGGTGACCTGAACCTTCCGGACGGCATGCCATTAGTTTGGCTTGCTAGGCGCTTTGGTCTGAGCATGAACGGCCGAGTTTATGGACCTGACTTAATGAGCGCCACACTTGACGCAGGGCGTGCCGTGCAGATTCGTCACTATCTTTTTGGAACGACGACCGAAACACTCAGCCAGCTACAAACACAGATCGAACTTCAGTTTCCGGGTGCCCTGATTGTGGGTTCTGAGGCTCCTCCTTTTCGGGCAATAACCCGTGCCGAGGAACAGTCACTTGCCGAACGGCTGACCAAGAGCGGAGCCGATGTGGTGTGGGTGGGACTTGGAACTCCCCAGCAAGATGAGTTGGTCTACCGACTTCGACCACAGGTAGGGGCAGTAATTGTCCCAGTTGGAGCCGCTTTCGATTTTTTGGCAGGCAACAAGTCACAGGCTCCACAATGGATGCAAAAACGCGGCCTTGAGTGGTTGTTCCGACTTGGAACTGAACCGAAGCGACTGTGGCGCCGTTATCTGATTGGCAACCTTCAGTTTTTGACAGGTAGCGCCCCAGACTTTTTTCGGGCGTTTCGTAACGCCCCTTCTGCCCCTTCCATCGTGCGGCCATGGTCAGCCGCTTGGAACCTCTTGAACGTGTCCGATCACCCTGAAGGCACTCCGATATTCGACGCATCTTCGGATACAACTCGCTGGATGAAACAAATAAATCTTGCTGGTTCGCTACAGGCCTACGGGGCGGAACAGCTCATCGAACAGTTTGTAGGACCAGGCTCTGCGGCTGAACATCTGAGCCAAATTTTGGATTGTGATTACAACGAACTCTCTGCGGCTGCTGTCGATCTATTGAGAATCAGTGCCGAGTCATTGGTTCTTACATCTGCACCCAATGATTTAGGCTCTGCCTCTGCTCAATCAGTGCAGAAACTTGCAGATCTGTTGCAGCAGCCACATGAGATCCCTCAAACAAGGTAGCGGCACCCCCACATGGCACCATCCACTCAGCAGCGAATTTTAGTAACAGGTGCAGCAGGAATGCTTGGGTCACATATCGTCGAAATGCTGCTCAAACGAGAAGATGTCGTTATTGGAGTCGATAATTTGAGTACAGGGTCTGCATCCAATTTGGCTGCAGCGGTTCAAAACCCAAACTTCACATTTATTGAAGCCGATATTTCTGAAGGGATACCGGTAGCGGGCGCCCTTGACGCAGTGCTCCACTTGGCCTCACCTG
Source organism: Microthrixaceae bacterium (assembly GCA_040878245.1). Taxonomy (GTDB): domain Bacteria; phylum Actinomycetota; class Acidimicrobiia; order Acidimicrobiales; family Microtrichaceae; genus IMCC26207. Next base: position 928 of record JBBDMQ010000177.1, on the reverse strand, counting down.
CGTCACCGCTTCATTTCAAAACCATGCCGCTCGAGATTTTGCGGGTGGGTTCGATTGGCACTTTGAATGCGCTAGATCTCGCAGACCGCTCGGGTGCAAAGTATCTCTTCGCTTCAAGCAGCGAGGTGTACGGCGAACCAGAAGTTCATCCCCAGAACGAGGCCTACCTTGGCAACGTCAATACGCTCGGCGAACGCAGTTGCTACGACGAGTCGAAGCGTTTTGGCGAGGCGGCGGCCGATACCTATCGGCGAGACCGTCACCTTGATATTCGAATTGTTCGCATCTTCAATACCTACGGTCCAAGAAATCGAGCCGATGACGGCAGGGTTGTGCCCAACTTCATCACCCAAGCGTTAGCAAACAAACCTCTCAGCATTTTTGGTGATGGATCTCAAACCCGAAGCTATTGCTTCGTTACAGATCAAGCAGCCGGAATTTTATTACTTCTTGCGAGTTCTGTCACTGCTCCGGTCAATATAGGTAACCCGACCGAGTTCACTGTCTTAGAACTAGCCGAGATGGTTCTCCGCCTGACAGGTTCGACGGCCGGAGTGACTTACTTGCCACTTCCACAAAACGATCCGGCTCGGCGTAGGCCAGACATTTCTCGGGCAACGCAGTTGCTCGGCTGGGAACCAACCGTAGACCTGCAAGAGGGTCTGAGCCGAACAGTTGCGTACTTTCAGGCAGTCTGAGCAAAAATATCCAAACAATTGTGGCTTTAGAGCTCCAATAGGAGTAATATAGTGACGATCTTCTTTGAAAGGTAGCCCCCTCATGGCATCAGCAGCTCATGTAACTAGTTCCCAATCATCACTCACGCTCACTAAAAAGCTCTTTTTTGGTGTTCTCGCCATGGCAGCTGTGGTGACATTGGCGGCAGGGACTGCTAACGCAGCTCCGTACTACAACCCTACATGTCCGT
>JBBDMQ010000176.1:0-4303 GCA_040878245.1 Microthrixaceae bacterium | reverse complement strand
CTCTTCGTCGGATCGCTGAACTGTCCCAAGAGTAACCTGAAACTCGGGATCATCTCTACCCTCTTTGGATGACCTCAGATTGCAACATGCGAGGTGCTCTGCAACACCGATTTGCAGGCCAAAATGCGGGTTCTTCACAACCAGACTGACCTATAGCGGACCCTGAGCCACCAGCATTCGGTCACGACCAGTGAGGTCTGACTCAATTCTTGCGTGACTGAACACAGTGCCAGCCAGAGCATGAATTGTGGGTGCTTGCTCTGGAGACAACTCGCAAACCAACACACCCTCTTTCTGGAGCCACTCCCCCGCCCCAAGAATCAAAACTCGTAAGTCCTTAGTTCCATCTTGGCCGGACCTCAAGGCTTCAGCAGGCTCCCAGTCGGCAACAACATCAGGAAGTAGTTCATCAGTTGGAACGTACGGGGGATTTGAGATGAGCATGTCTACCTGGCCGCGCAAATTGAGCGGTAGCGCATCGAACCAACTCCCAAGCTGCGTAGAAACCCGTGCGCCAGCGCGTCCTAAGCCTGCGATATTTGCTGTTGCGACGTTGAGAGCATCTGATGATCGGTCAGTCAATAAAACCTGTGTGCGAACTCGCTCCATAGCAATTGACAATCCGATTGCCCCCGAACCAGTCCCCAGATCTACTACCTGACAACTGCGGTCTCGTGCTCCAAGCAGGTCAAGCTCGGCAAGTGCTACTTCGACTACTACTTCTGTCTCTGGGCGCGGAATCAAAACTCGGGAATCCACCATTAGGTCAAGAGACCTAAAGGCCCAAGAGCCAAGAACATACTGAAGTGGTTCGCCGGCACAGCGACGCTGAACCATCTGTTCGAAGTAATTCATAGAACGCTCAGTGACTGAATCATCAAGCAGCAGTACGAGGTCTGATGGGGCAGCGCCCGAGGCCTGCTCCACTAGCCGTCTTGCGTCCATGGCTGGTTCCTCGATGGCAGCTGTTCTAAAAGCTTGGGTGGCCTCAAGGAGCAGTTCCCGCCATGTCACGGTGTGTTCAGAGGAACTCATAACCCCGAATCCGACAGTTGCTTTGCCCGATCATCGGCTACCAGTGCATCGGAAATCTCATCAAGCTCTCCAGCGAGCACCCGGTCAAGGTTGTACACCGTGAGTCCAATGCGATGGTCAGAGACCCGATTTTCTTTAAAATTATAGGTACGAATCTTTTCACTTCGACCGCCGCCGCCGATCTGCGCTTTGCGCTGCCCCGAGGCTTCACCGGCTTGGCGATCTTGTTCTAACTTCAAGAGACGAGCGCGAAGCACCTGCAATGCCTTGGCGCGATTTTGAAGCTGACTCTTCTCGTCTTGCATCGCCACAACAAGCCCGGTTGGCAGATGAGTGATGCGCACTGCCGAGTCTGTGGTGTTCACAGACTGCCCGCCAGGGCCAGAAGAGCGATAGACATCAATGGTCAAATCGTTGGGATCGATGCGCACCTCAACTTCATCAGCCTCTGGCAAAACTGCGATCGTTGCAGATGACGTATGAATCCGACCTTGTGACTCAGTTACCGGGACCCGCTGCACCCGATGCACGCCAGCCTCGAAGCGCATTCGAGACCAAACCCCCGGTCCAGCTAGGCGAAAAGTCACGTCAGAAAGGCCACCCATCTCCGTTGGAGAAGAGGACATGGTCTCGAAGGTCCAACCGACTCGGCCGGCGTACGACCGATACAGCTCAAACAAGTTACGAGCAAAAAGATTTGCCTCTTCTCCGCCTTCCGCACCGCGAATCTCTACGATCACATTGCGATCGTCATTCGGGTCCTTCGGCAGAAGCAACAGCTTAAGTTCCTCAACGAGTCGATCAACAGCGGCTTCTGATTCGGCAGCGTCAATGCGAAGAGCATCACGTTCCTCTCCAGATCCAAGAGAAATCAACTCCTTGGCAGCCTCAAGATCACCCTCGGCGAGAACGAGTTGAGCAGTGCGTTCCACGATTGGCTGAAGTTCGCTGTAGCGCTTGGACAACTCAACGTACTTAGTCTGATCAGCTATCACCGCTGGGTCGGCAAGACGAGCCTCAACCTCTTCAAATTCGCGTTGCAAACCATGAAGACGAACTGACAAATCATGCGCTGCCACCCTTAGGCCCACCCAACAGCTAGATCAATAAGTTCTGATGGACGGCGCAGCATCGATGCCAGCCACTTCGTTGCCACGTGATGATCCTTCATGGGAAGAGCCAGAAGCAGCGATGCATCTGAGTTGACTTGTTCTCTCAAGTCTGCGGCTAGAGGCACGAGCGCAAGGTCCACGCCACAGGAACACACGACAAGCAGAGGAGACCCGTCAACAGCAGTTCCAAGCGCCGCAGCTGGAAAGGGGTCACGCAGACCGGTGGCCTCTGAGGTCATTCCTAGAGCAGTCAGTTCGGTAGCACCCACTAGGGCAGGTTGCTCAATCAGTGTTGCCCGGAGCCACCGTTCCCTCGACAATCTCTGCACAGCATGAGAAGGCGCAGCGGGAAAGCGGTGATCGCGAATGATAGAGACGGTATGGCTCAAGTCCTCGACTGCAGACTGATCGGGGCGCACAGCGGCATGAGCATCACGGTCAAAGCGGCCGACTCCGACCTCTAGGTGCAGTTCATCATCACCGCCAAACTCGCTTGGCCACACTACGAGTCTCGCCACCTCAAGGCCTAGCAACTCACCACGAGTGACCCCATGTTCATGCACTACCTCAAGACCTTCATCGAGCAACTGTTGTTCAAGTAGGGCCTGTCTCTGAGGCATGGCGGCTGCTTCAGGAACACTCTGAGCGGGGACCGTCCTTGACTCTGACCCCTGAATCCATCGCAGTTCAATTGACTGTTCGGCCAGCTGAAAATAGCTAGCAAATCGGGCAAGCTCTCCGGCTCGGTCATCAGTAAATACAGTGAGCTTCTGGGCTGGCTGCTGAGCAGCCCATATCAAGGCTGCACTGAGTGCCCGTGTAGAAGCTTCAGACAAAAGCACGAACCCATGTCCATCGACTAACAGTGCATAGAGCGAACCGGCAGTAATCACATCGTCAAGGGCAGGACCCTCAGATGACCCAACTGCAGCTATCGATTCAGACTGAGTGGCTAAACGGTATTGCCGGGTTAACGAAAAGAGCTTTGCCTTCTGGAGTTTGGCTTGCTGTGATGGATCGAGAGTCATCAGAGATCCGATAGAGGTACCAGACAACGCCGACCGTAGCCGGAGTGATCACTCAGCGGAAGCAGTCTCTTCTGTTTCGGGCGCTTCATCGGCTGCAGTGGACTCATCCAATGCCTCTCCTGAGTCGCCTTCGGCGTTCTTACGGCGACCATAACGACGCTCAAAGCGCTCCACGCGGCCAGCAGTATCAACAATCTTCATCTGACCCGTAAAGAACGGGTGAGTAAAGGCCGAGATTTCTACCTTGGCTAGTGGGTACTCGTTACCGTCGGTCCAAGTTGTGGTCTCGGTCGACTCGATGGTCGACTTTGTCAACATGGTGTCTCCAGACGAGGTGTCTTGAAAGACGACATAACGATAGGTGGGGTGAATTCCAGGTTTCATGCTTCGCTCCGTTGAGGTCCCGGTTTCCGTGCGGGACCCATTTAAGTATTTAGTATGGCTTGTCAGCAGGGCTTTGGGCGAACTGAGTGGGCCGCAGAGGGAAATTCTTTGTTATTGAACGTGATCAGCCTTGGCGATCTCTTTCAGGAACACGTCATTTGTAGGGAACTTGCGCATCCGGTCAATCACCAATTCAAGACCGGCGGAGGGTTCACCACTCGCCGCCAAAGCAGAGAGTAAACGTCGTAGCTTCCACACATGAGCGAGTTTGTCTGCGGGAATCAACAACTCCTCGTGGCGAGTTGAGGAACTGTCAACGTTTATCGCCGGGTAGACACGCCGTTCTGCCGCCGAACGGTCAAGGCGTAGTTCCATATTGCCGGTGCCCTTGAACTCTTCAAAGATCACCTCATCCATCTTTGAGTTTGTCTCCACAAGTGCGGTAGCCAGAATGGTGAGCGAACCACCCTCTTCGATATTGCGCGCTGCTCCAAAGAAACGCTTTGGCGGGTAGAGGGCGCCCGTGTCTAGACCACCGCTCATAATGCGACCGCCGTTCGGTGCAGCCAAGTTGTAAGCGCGAGCAAGACGCGTGATTCCGTCTAACAAAATCACTACATCCTGCCCCTGCTCGACACGGCGCTTTGCGCACTCAATGGCCAACTCTGCAACCTGCGTGTGTTCCTCGGCCGGTCGATCAAAAGTAGAGGCAATGACCTCGCCTTCGATTGATCGCCGCATGTC
>JBBDMQ010000175.1:0-4318 GCA_040878245.1 Microthrixaceae bacterium | reverse complement strand
CTCGGGGTGCGAATTTACTGCCGCTTTCATTTTGTCTGCAGTAGAAAAGATTGCCTTGGCATGCGACAGGTAACCGTCTTTTCCGTAGGCAACCATGGATGCCCAAGTAGCAGCGAGCAACCCAAGAGAGCGTGATCCGTCCATACCCGGCGAGCAGTACTTTCCGCCGGTCCAGTCGGTGAGATAGAAGTACTGCGAGTTGCGCAGTGCCTTGTCGCTCACTGCGAGAACAGAGGACCCCTTCAACCCGTATCCGTACTTGTGGGTATCGGCGCTAATGCTCGTAACCCCAGGAACGCGGAAGTCAAAGAGCGGGATGTCGTAACCAAGTTGTTCGCCCCAAGGCAAGATGAACCCCCCTAGACAACCGTCTACGTGCAGTCCAGTTCCATGGCTCAGTGCTAGTTGCCCAAGCTCTTCTATTGGATCGACCACGCCGTGGCCATAGGTGCAGGCCGAGCCAACGAGAGCAATAGTCTGATCGTCGATCATGTCGGCCATAGCGTCCAATATGACGGTGCCGGTTTCTGGACTAATTGGTGCCACACGCAGTTCAATGCCAAACAAATGACAGGCCTTATCAAAAGCTGCGTGGGCGCTTTCGGGCTTAACGAGGTTCGGGTGGATGATGCCGCGTGTCTCTCTTGCGTGTTCACGGTAGGCCAGCAATGCATGCGTAATGCTGGCCGTTCCGCCGCTCGTGACAATGCCAGCAGGGGTGGTCTCGGTGACTGCTTCGGCATGAAACATGTCCAGAGTCATGGCAATGATTTCGCCCTCAAACTTGGTACCGCTCGGGCACACATCGCGCTGTAACGCATTCACATGAGCAAACATCCCAAATGCTTCAGTCATGTAGTTGTAGTGCTCTCGGTCTCCGCAGTAATACGACCCAGAGATTTGCCCGCTCTCCCAAGGGCTGTCCTCTTCTGTTGAGATCTGACGAAGCTCCGCAAGAATCTCTGCACGATCTCTTCCGTGCTCTGGCAATTGACGGTTGACTTCGAAACGTTCGGAATAGGGATAATCACTCATGGCTAAGAGTTTCGCAGATAGATAGGTAGTTTGTGAACGCGGCTTGAAATTGAACTTGCGCTCGTTCGTAGAGTTCATGACTGCCGCTTGCTGGCTCGTAGGTGAACTCGTGTTGCAGTTCGAGTTCAATTGGGTCTTTGCCCGCAGTGCGAAAGAGCGCAACCATTGCTACTGCTGTTGCTGCTGCAAGTTCCGGTCGGTGCAGGACGCTCACCGGGCGGTTTAAAACATCGGCAAGTACCTGAGCCCATCCTGAAGATCGAGCTGCTCCTCCGCCGAAAATGATCTCTGTACAAGATGCGGTAGTCAAACCCTCGACTGCTGGAAGTAACCATCTCAGGTTGTGCGCTGTGCCTTCGATGACGGAGCGAATCATCTGTTCTCGGGTGGTGGTCAATGAAAGTCCAATAAACCCGCCGCGTTGATCGGACTCGGCTCGTGGTGACATTGAGCCTGCTAACCAGGGTAAAAACAGCATCCCACCTGACCCAGGCAGCGAGCCTGCAAGTGCCGACTCAAGTTCATCAAACGGGCTCGATGAGTGGTGAACACCAACTTGAGTCTGAGCGCTCTGAGGGTTCAGAAGTCTGAGCGCATGTTCGACCGCTCGCCCCGAAATACCATTTTCAGCCATAACGATATGCCTGCCATGAACAGGTGCTGGCATGGCGAGCACCTCGTGTTCTAGGTCAACTCGATGGGAATCTAAGGAGTCAACAAGCACTGCTGTAGTCCCTATCATCAGTCCGCATGGCCGGGCTCCGCTGAGGTCCCCGCGGGGGTCGGCTAGTGAGTTGCGTAGAACCCCAGTTGCGAATGCAGCAGCCTGAGTGTCGTTCATGCCCGCCTGCACTGTGACGGCAGTTGGTAATCCAAGTTGCGTCGCAATGCCGGCCGAGACTTGCCCCACGATGCCGTCCACCGAGATCAATGCTGGAAGTTTGCTTGCATCTACCCCGGCCATTGCGACCAGGTCTGAGTCGTACTCGACTGTGCCAACGACTCTGTTATCGCATAGCTGTGAGGCAAACATGGTGCATTGGGTAGCAGTTGCCCGGCCAGTTAGTCGCAGGGTGATGAAGTCCATAACTTCGAGGTAGGTGGAAGTAAGTTCGTGGATCTCTGGCAAAGCTTTTTGTATAAAGAGCAGGTGTGCCAACGAGAGCCCGCCGCCAATAGGTGGAATCCCATGACGCTCAACAAAAATCTCAAAAGCCTGCTCATGGCGCTCCATGATTGAAAAACTCAGGTCGTCACCTCGGTGGTCGAGATACAGGATGAGTGGAGTAGTTGCGTTTCCTTGCGCACCGACTCCCAGTATCGAGGAGTATTGGCTACACACTCCAATACTGCCGATACTGCGTGATCGAGAAGGCTCAGCAGCAGTTATCTCTGAAATGGCAGAACAGACTGCGCTCCAGATGTGTTCAGCATCTTGAGTAGCCGCTGCTTCATTGGTGTCTGTAGCTGCAACTTGATGGGTATGCAAAGGTCGGCTCACCGAAGCTCTCAGGTAACCCGAGTCCTCAACAAGTACCACTTTTAGGTTTGTTGACCCAACATCAATTCCGAGTGCATGCATGTCATCAAGGTAGACCCAGGATCCACCCTGCTGCTGAGAACTTTTGCCGTGAACTGCTGCCGTGAACTGTTGCTGTGAACTGCTCTGTGAACTGCTGCCGGGCAACTAGTCAGCTACTGCTTTGGCGCAATAGCCCCGAGAGGCAATAGAGTCATGGGCTGTTAATAACAGTTAGCTGAAATACAACTGAGGATCTTGTTTCGCCAAAGACCCCAAGGTGAATCCTGAGCGTGGCGCTTGCGCCAAACTCGGGATCTGAAAGGACCGTCACTGGTTCGCCTGGGTAGGTGGATACTCCATACACCCGGCTTGTTCGGTTGAGGGGGGCGTCCGCTGTGCGGCGCCCGATCCTCCCGAACAGATTGAGAGGAGGTGTCAATGGAAAACCCACGAGCAGACAAGGTTGCAGTAGTCGATGAGGTTCGAGCAAAGTTCGAGTCCGCTGAGGCAGTGCTGTTTACCGATTACCGTGGATTGACAGTTCAGGATCTTGCTGCACTGCGCTCAGCGCTAGATGCGGTTGGTGGCGAGTATCGCGTCTATAAAAACACGCTTGTTCGACTTGCAACCAAGGATCTTGATGTCGACCAGAGCTTTGAAGGTGACCTCGTTGGCCCAACTGCACTTGCATTTGTGGGCCAAAAGCCCGATGGAACACCAGGAGATGCAGTTCTAGTTGCCAAAGCTCTGCAGACGTTTGCAAAGTCGAACCCGTTGCTCATTGTTAAAGGCGGCCTACTCGGCTCGCATGTGCTCGATGCTGATAGTGCCAAAGCACTAGCAAACATTGCGCCACGTGAAGAGTTGCTGTCTAGGTTGGCAGGCGGGATTGCGGCACCGATGCGTGAATTCGCCTCGTTGTTGCAAGCGATTCCAGCAAGCTTTGCCTATGGGCTCAAGGCGCTGATTGATGCCGGAGGCGCTGCTGGCGCACCCGTTGAAGAACCAGTTGCTGAAGTAGCACCTGAAGAAGCAGTTGCTGAAGTAGCACCTGAAGAAGCAAGCCCAGAAGAAGTAACCACTGAAGAAGCAGCTGCAGTTGCAGCTGAAGAAGCAGTTGCTGAAGAAGTACCTGCAGAAGTTGCAGATCAGGCACCTGAAGAAACCGAAGAGACAACTGTTGAAGAGTCAACAGAAGACAACAACGAAACAGTGGCAGACGCCGCTGCTGAAGAGGAGTAAGACACATGGCTACCAATGAAGAGATCCTTGATTCGATCTCAAACCTGACCGTGCTTGAGCTATCAGAATTGCTCACAGCATTCGAAGAGCGCTTCGGCGTCACTGCAGCAGCACCAGTTGCAGCTGCAGCAGCAGCACCCGCCGGTGGTGGGGGAGCAGCAGAGGAAGAGGAAGAGAAGACCTCGTTCGATGTGGTGCTCACCGAGGCTGGTGACAAAAAGATTCAAGTCATTAAAGAGGTTCGTGGCTTAACGAGCCTAGGTCTCAAAGAGGCCAAGGACCTTGTGGAGTCTGCTCCTAAGGAAGTTCTTGAAGGTGTCTCTAAGGATGACGCAGAGAAGGCAAAGGAAGCCCTCGAGGGCGCCGGCGCAACTGTTGAGATCAAGTAGTAACTCTGTTCGAGTTTCTACTCTGAACGAGCAAGCGGTTTTGTTTCAAGAGCGTTCTCGTGGCTACTGCCGCAAGAACGCTCTTGGAACGCCTTGCAGATTGTTCAGGATTTTTGCTCTGATTTACGCA
>JBBDMQ010000174.1:0-4334 GCA_040878245.1 Microthrixaceae bacterium | reverse complement strand
GGTTACCTCGGCCGGCTCAAGCTTGTCTCCAAGTGAGCCAAGCAGATCTTCAGTCATTCGGGTTTTGGCAACAGGTGCAATGGCGTTGACTTTGATGCCCTTTGCTTTGCCTTCATTAGCGAGCACCCGAGTAAATCCGACGATGACCAACTTTGCGGCACCGTAGTTGGACTGCCCGAAGTTACCGAGAAGTCCTGAATTGGAACTTGTGTTCACAACACGGCCATAACCCTTATCTCTCATGATGAGCCAAGCAGGCTGGGTCACGTAGAAAGCGCCGAGTAGATGCACTGCGATAACAGGCTCGAGCAATTCGGGAGTCAGATTGTGAAAGGTCTTGTCTTTCAAGATTCCTGCGTTATTAATCACAATGTCAACAGTGCCGAAGGCGTCTACGGCGGTCTGAACTATGGCTTGCCCGCCTTCGGGTGTTGCAACCGAATCAAAGTTTGCAACTGCCTCGCCGCCAGCAGAGATGATTTCATCCACGACCAACTGTGCGGCAGAGGCGTTGTCTCCAACGCCGTTAACTGATCCCCCAAGATCATTGACCACAATGCGGGCGCCACGTTTTGCGAGCTCAAGGGCATGGGACTTTCCTAGTCCGCCACCGGCCCCAGTAATGATTGCTACTTGTCCGTCGAATCCGAGATCGCTCATCTGCTGCCTTCAATCTGCTTGTTTGGTGAGTCTGCCTTCATAGGCACAGGTGGTAGACCTCTTGTGCCAAATAACTTGCCTAAGGTACCGATAGCAGTAGCGCTAGAAAAATCCGAACTCTGGAGTCTCTGCCTAGGGCTGAAAAATAGGCGAGTCCTAGAATGGTTTTACTGATCGATACCAAGCTCATCTAGAGCGTGTTGCTTCATGCGTTTGTAGTCAACTTTGCCGTTGGGAGCGCGGCCGATGGTGTCTACAAAAAGGACAGACTTGGGCGCTTTGTAGGCCGCAAGATGACCCTTCACGTGATCAATCAGTTCCTGCGGGTTAATACTCGTGCCCGGTGCCAACTCAACAACTGCGGTGATGGCTTCCCCAAATTTGTCGTCGGGGACACCAACCACAACTGCGTCATGAACCAATGCCTGAGTCTTCAATGCTTCTTCGACTTCTTCGGGGAAGACTTTTTCTCCACCGGTATTAATGCAGACAGACCCTCGCCCTAGCAGGGTGATAGAGCCGTCGGCCTCAATAGTTGCGTAATCCCCTGGCATTGAATAGCGAACCCCCTCAAACTCAATAAAGGTGGCAGCTGACTTTTCTGGATCCTTGTAATACCCCAGAGGCTGATGGCCAGGTACAGCAACCCGACCTCGCTCACCAGAGCCGGGTTGAACAGCGAATCCCTCGTCGCTGATTACTTGTGCACCGTTGCCAAGTGAGAAGTGTGCAGTTTTTTCCTCGGCACCAGCGGCAGAAACTGACTGTCCAAGTCCAATTGCCTCGGAACTAGAGAATGAGTCAATCAAAAACATGGTTGGGTTGTGCTTGAGCAGACCCTGCTTTGATCCCTCGGACCACATCACACCAGAGGATGTGATTAAGACGAGACTCGATAGATCCCATCGTTGAGGCTGGGCATCAAGCACTCGCAAAATCGGTTTGGCAAAAGCGTCCCCCACAATGGTGAGAGCCCCCACTTTTTCGCGCTGAATTGTGTCGAGCATCTCTTCAAAATCAAGGTGTCGATCCTCTAAAAGCACCAGAGAGCCAGCAACCGTCAGGTACAGGTTTGCGGTAAACCAACCAGTGCCATGCATCAGCGGGCAAGCTGGCATGCCGGGCATACCTGGCCCTTCGAGCGAATCGATTGCTGCCGTAAAGCCAACCGACTCGGGGTCCTCATTGAACACTGGATTGCTGACTGTAATGACTGCTCGGATCAGATCGTCTTGTCGCCACATGACACCCTTTGGCATGCCCGTAGTGCCACCGGTGTAGATCATTAAAATATCGTCGCCAGACCTGCCCCAAGGCGCAACGACGCGGTCGGACTCAGCCTGAGCTACGGACTCGTAGGCCGTAGCCCATTCGGGCATCGGGCCAGTTCCATCATCCACCCACAGCCAGTCTCTAACCTTTGGCAAGCGACCACGCACCGCAGCCACCCGTTCAGCAAAGCACCCATGAAAGATCACGGCAACGGCGTCAGCGTTTTCCCAGAGATACGCCAGTTCGTCATCGAGGTAGCGGTAGTTGGTGTTGACGGGTACCAGCCCAGCTTTGAATGCGCCAAAAGCACCTTCCATGTATTCGGGTGCGTTATATAAATACAAAGCAACCTTGTCTTGATGCACAGCTCCGCGGCTGAGTAAGTAGCGAGCTAGGCCGTCAGAGCGCTTATCAAACTCTTTCCACGAGATTCGCCGTTCTCCTTGCACCAGAGCATCTGCATCGGGAAAGCGGTCAGCAATTTGTTCCCAAAGTTCAGCAAAATTCCATCCTGCCATGAGGCCCCCTCGGTCTCGTTGAGCAATCTTCTTTCAGTTCCCGAACTGCAAGATGCCTGAGCAACCCAGATGCAAGGCTCGGTTAATTCTGCGAAGTGTAGAGCTTGTTGCAGTGTGTGCGGGCCAGTACAGGCTCCTTTGAACAACAGGGCCTATTCTATGGGAGTGGATTTTGAACTGCCCCCAGACACCGACCCTCGACGAGTAGAGATTCGCTCATGGTTGAGACAAAATCCGAGCCCCACTGGTCGCCAGTTGGCAGAGGCGGGTTACGTTGCTCCTCATTGGCCCAAACCGTTTGGCCTTGCAGCTGATCCGATTCATCAGTTACTCATTGATGATGAACTCCGAGTAGCCGGTGTTCGCCGGCCGAGTAACCCCATTGGTATTGGCTGGGCCGGCCCAACCCTGCTGGCTGCAGGTACTGAGGCACAGCAGCATAAACACCTGATTGGGTTACTCAGCGGCGAGGACATCTGGTGTCAGCTTTTCTCTGAGCCTGGAGCGGGATCGGATCTAGCTGCTTTATCGACTCGCGCAGTGAGAGATGGCGATGAGTGGGTCGTGAATGGTCAAAAAATTTGGACTTCGCTTGGGCATGAAGCCAAGTACGGCATATTGATTGCACGAACTGATCCCGAGGAGTCAAAGCAAAGAGGTATTTCCTACTTCATCTGCAAGATGGATTCTCCTGGATTAGAGATTTCTCCGATACTCGAGATGACTGGTGGCCACACTTTCAACGAAGTTTTCATGACTGACCTTCGGCTCCCCGCAGAGAATCTGGTTGGCGAGATCAACGACGGTTGGCGTCTAGCCAAGGTAACGCTCTCTAATGAGAGAGTCTCGTTGTCAGCAGCAGGGGCCTTGTGGGGAATGGGTCCGGACGCTGAAGATCTTCTTGACGTGGTTCGCCAGGCTGGGGGAGTAACTGATGTCGTCATGCGTCATCGACTTGTCGATATGTATATTCAGTCCGAAATCTTGCGCCTGATCCGTCTCCGAACGGTGACCTCGGCCATTGCAGGTCGAGAGCCAGGGCCCGAGGCCTCGGTGCGCAAGGTACTTGCCGATGAACACGGCCAAGAGATAATGGGCCTTGCAAAGGACTTAGCTGGTGCAGGGGGAATGCTGAGCGATGCCGGCCCACTTGGAACAGAAGCGGGAATTTGGCATTTCGGATACCTCTTTGCCCCCGCACTAACCATTGGCGGCGGAACAGGAGATGTGCAGCGGAACATCATCTCTGAGCGGGTGCTTGGCCTACCCCATGACGTTGATGTTGAACAAGGTAAATCCTGGGCAGAGACCAAGCGTGCGGGGTAACAGCAGCTGACTCAATTGACCAATGACCCCCTGAATGCTGTGGCCACGCCCCGAGATTGGTACGGTAAGAGCCAATGGCAAAGAAACGAGTCGGTGATCAGCTACAGGTTAAAGATAAGGTCGTTGCTGCAGTAGATCTTCTTGGAGTTCCTGCAGGCACTCGCGGCAAAGTCTCGCTAGTAAATGGGTTCCGATGGGTGCGTTACCGCGTGTACTTCGACAATGGTGCTGACCTTGGTTCAATCAACCGTTCAGATCTGGTACTCGCAAAAGACTGGATCCAGACCGAACCAGTCGAACAGGACGAACAAGACGAACAGGCAGAACAAGAGGAGACGTCATGAAACTTGCTATGCAAATTGGCTATGCCGGAGGATTTGCTGAATCGGTGGCACAGGTACAAGCGCTTGAATCTGTCGGCATGGACATTGCTTATGTCGCCGAGGCCTACGGGTACGATGCCGTCAGCCTGATGGGGTACTTGGCCGCCAAGACTTCGACTATCCAGATTGCCTCAGGAATCCTTCCGATCTATACACGAACGCCCACGCTGCTTGC
>JBBDMQ010000173.1:0-4338 GCA_040878245.1 Microthrixaceae bacterium | reverse complement strand
AATCCGAAGTAGATCATGGAGTGCATGATTCCTGCGGCGGGGTCTCGCAAGAGTGTTTGCATGTAGAGCCCAGCGCGTAGCCGACCCATTCGGGCTTTGCCGTTCTTTTTGGTGATGTCTCTTTTGTCTGGCCCGCCGCGCTCCCAGTTGCGAACGCGATAGGAGAACATGATCGCTCCGTACACGAACATCACCGGAATGATGGTGTAGAACGCCAATTTGAGTGGCCCAGGGATGTTGTCGAACACCTCTCGCTGGATTTCGCTCTCGTCGTGGAATTGGAACAGAGTCGCGGCAACTCCAGAGAGTGCAACAACAAGCCCAATGGCTACGCCGACGACAATGGCAATCTGGTTTGGACGTAAGCGATTTGGTCCGGGAACCTTCTCATCTTCTGCTTGATCCTGTGACGTCTGATTCTGCTGAGATGTAGTCGTTGTCATAACAATAATGAACCTATCGCGTGAATCAGTGATTGACAGATTGCTCGGACTCGCGTAATCGATGAGCAACTGAGACAAGCAGTTTGTGGGCAAGGGTGGGGATCTCGTCAAGCACGCCGTTAAAGGCTGGCTTGGACAGAACTAGCACAGTTAAATCGGTAGCTGCGGTGACTGTTGCGGTCCGCAGCCCACCGTCAAGAAGCGATAGTTCTCCAAAATGGTCGCCTTCTTTCAGGGTGGCAACTTTCTCGCCAGCCTTGAGCACATTGGCCCGACCAGAAAGAATCACAAATGCTTCGCGCCCAATGGTCCCTTCTACTGTCAGGTCGGTGCCTGCAGAGATTGCGAGCTCGTCAGCTGCCCGTGATAGGCGCTGTAAATCTCGTTTGGAGCATGCCGAGAAAAGCGGAATATTTGCAACCTCGTCCACGAACTTAGTCATGGGTTGCAACAGTAGAAGCTCTCCCCCACAAATGCAGCGCGAACGGTCTAAGGTTTTATAGTTCCATGTAGATGGAGTTCCACGAAGGTGGGCTGTTTGTGCGGTTGAATAGCTTCACCGTATTTCGAGGAGTGTTTGTGATGTACCGGCATGTCAAGAGTCAACGATGAGGGTCGTTGCAGTTGCTGGCGCTAAGGGCGGTGTGGGTAAGACTGCCGCTGCAGTGAATTTGGCGATTTTGTCTGCTCGTGCTGGACATCGCACGCTGCTGTGGGATTTAGACCCGCAGGGTGCCGCCACGCACTGCTACCGGGCACAAGCCAAAGTGAAGGGCGGGGCAACCCGGCTACTTGGCGGAAAACGCGACTTAGGGGCGTTTATCCGCGCAACTGAGTATCAGCGGCTCGACCTGTTGCCTGCTGACCCATCGTTTCGCGTTGTCGACACGGTGCTGTCCACTCGAAGATGGCCCGACCGGGTACTGCGAAAGCTCCTCCGCCCCCTAGATCGCAACTACGACGTGGTGATTCTGGACTGCGCCCCAGGTTTGGGGATAGTCACTGAGTCGGTAATAGCAGCCTCGGACCTGATCCTTGCGCCCATTATTCCTGCACCGTTGGCCGTGCGGAGCTTGGATCAACTTGAGGAGTTCACCCATTCTCATCGACCTGGTTTGCCGTTCCTAGCATTTTTGTCGATGCTTGATGAACGCAAGGTTTTGCATAGGCAGTTAGTTGCTCAAGTTCGTGGGGATAAACGCTTTGCCTTAGCAGCAGTGCCCTCGTCTTCTTCAGTTGAGCGGATGGGCATGGAGCAGATACCCGCCGTTCTTGCCTCGCCCAACAACTTGGCAGCGGTTGCTTACCGAAGGTTGTGGGCCGAGGTCGAAGAACGCATTGACCTAGAGCCACAGGTGCTGACCTAGAGACACAGGTGCTGGGCTAGAAGCGTGCTGAGTTTGGGTTGGCAGCGAGTGCGGCAATCCAGTTTTGATAAGTCGTGCGGCTCAGAGCAAGGTCTTCAAGCACTGGCACTTTGACAGCAAAGTTGTTGAGCGCATTGCTATACATCTTGAGCTGATCTTGGGTTGGCACCACTGGAGTAAGCGCCTGATAGGCCGCCATGACGTAGCTACGGTTGGCTGTGCGCAAAATATGTTCTGGTGATGAGGCAAGAGCAGATAGGGCGACAGGACGGGTTTGTTTGTTGGAATTGAGCGCATTCAGCATTTGGGTGCGCTCGACAGCAGTCGGTGCCCGGCCAAGCAATTGCAGGTATGCCCGATTTACGAATTCGGCAGGAGTAAGCAGTGCATAGGTCCAAAAGTATTCAGGTGTTTGCGAGAGGGCTGAGGTTAATTGTGCGTCTGTGCGACCTGCCGCAAGATTTCTGACCCAGAGGTCAACAAAGTTGCGGGGAGGGATCTTCCCTCGGAAGGCTTGGCTAAGACGGTCTACCCGAGAGGTCAGTGACAGGGTTGCATCGACTCTCTGCTTGAGCATGATCATCTGTGCGCCAGGAATCAGTTCTGTGTCTACACCGGAAACATCTTCTGGGTCTGCTGTGTAATTTCCAACTCCTGCTTGCGTTGCGGCTGTGCCAGCTTGTGCGGCCTGTAGGAATGCGGCGGCTGCGGACACGGTGAAGGTATATTTCGCAGACGAGGAGAGAAAAGTCGCCGAGGAGTAAGAACTAGGACTTTCGTTATCACAGTAAAATCTTACGAAGAACTCCCCTGTCGGATGACCGTTCTCAAGGGCGGTACTAAACTCATCTGAGCCGTCGGAAAGAGGGGATCGTTCGAACACTTTCTCGCTCACAACTCCTGAAGTGGCAGGGTCTCCTGTTGCTGAGAGAAATGCCCCGATATAACGGGTGCTCGAGGATGCGCAACCCACTGTAAACAATGAAAAGCTGTTCCCCTGAGTCGCCCCTCCGGCGGAACTAGATGTCAGCTTTGTTGAAATCTGCTTAAAACTGCTGCCGCTAGTAGCGAGTGTTGTGATCTGAGATTTAGATTGGTGGATGTCATTTAAGGCAGGTGTATACGCAAAGTTCAGATTCGGTGAACCAGTGCCAATAGCGAGCAGGACAAAACTGTAAGTGCACTCGGACTGGTGAGCAGTAGCAACGT
This sequence comes from Microthrixaceae bacterium, assembly GCA_040878245.1. Taxonomy (GTDB): domain Bacteria; phylum Actinomycetota; class Acidimicrobiia; order Acidimicrobiales; family Microtrichaceae; genus IMCC26207. The sequence goes on along the minus strand of JBBDMQ010000173.1, from coordinate 1,319 downwards.
AGGCCAGAGTACAGCTAGAAATTACTGCGATCCTTCCAGAATTAACTGTCAAAGCCACTGTGCCTGTCGGAACTGTCTTTGTACCGCCATTCTCAGTATCTTTTACCTTGCTGGTGCAAGATCCTATTGACCCTAAACTCAGAGATGTTGAGTCGCATGTGGTTGTGATTGTGACCTTACGATCAGAGGTTGCTCCAGCGGACAGCGCAGAAACGGATTGCGGCGCCACAACAAAGGCCGAAGCCGCAATGAGGGTGGTTACCAGAAGAGATAGTGCCTTTGCAGAGGCACTTTTCAGATTTCTTTTTCTAAATATGCTACTTGTTAACTTTCGGTTGTCATTTTTAACTGAAGAAGAGCAGGCACAACGAAGACGGGCTCAATTCGTCTTGACTGTGAAGAACTGTCATCTGTTTGTCAATGGGGTAAATGTCACAGTCTCGTCGCCGTCTCGTCGCCGTCGCCGTCGCCTGCATGCCAGCCTGCCCGCTAGCTAGCGCCCAGCAGCCTGCTTGGCGACTGCATCAGCTCTAAGTCTGACCGCATCCGCATCAAGCAAATAACGCTGTTCTAGCGGTTTGGGCTGCGCAGGATGAAAGGTCTGATCGAGTTCATAATGCAGCGGAACCCCAGTAGGAATATTCACCTCAGAGATCTCATCATCAGAGATACCTTCCAGGTGTTTCACTAGGGCACGCAGAGAGTTTCCGTGCGCCACTACTGCAACTCGCTTACCTTGAGCAAGGTCAGCGATGATCGAATCAAACCAGTAGGGCATCATGCGTGCAACAACATCTGCCAGGCATTCAGAGGCGGGTAACAACTCGGGTGGCAGATCTCTGTAGCGCTGGTCGTGATTGGGATTGAACTGATTATCGTTGGTAATCGCCGGTGGTGGAACTTTGTAGCTGCGCCGCCATACTTTGACCTTCTCTGCACCATATTTGGCTGTTGTTTCGGCCTTATTCGCTCCAGTGAGTTCACCGTAATGGCGTTCGTTCAGGCGCCAACTCCTGCGCACTGGTACCCAAAGGCGCTCCATTGAATCTAAAGCAATGTTGGCTGTGCGAATTGCCCGCACCTGAAGCGAGGTGTGCACAAGATCAGGGAGGAACCCAGCCTCGGTCATCATCTCGCCTGCCGCTGCGGCCTCTTTACGACCGTTCTCGGTCAAGTCACAGTCGTACCAACCAGTAAACAAATTAAGTTTGTTCCACTCGCTTTCACCATGGCGAAGCAGGACAAGTTGGTGCATGAAGTCTTCCGATCGTTGTTACCAAGCGAGGATTCGCAAGGCGCTTGCTGCTCCTGACGCTAGC
>JBBDMQ010000172.1:0-4355 GCA_040878245.1 Microthrixaceae bacterium | reverse complement strand
GAGGCACAGCGAATGGTGATTGCACGTGCCCTAGCAACTCAACCGAAGGTCCTACTTGCAGATGAACCCACCTCTGGCCTTGATGGTGAGTCAACCCAAAGGATTGAACAGCTCGTGGTGTCTTTAGTGAATGAGGGAACGCCTGTGGTCTGGGTCACTCATGACCTTCAGCAGATTTGGCGTTTGGCGCAGCATCTCGTGGTGCTCAAAGCTGGGCGGGTCTTGTTCTCTGGTGCCGCGGATGACAGTAGCGCTGCGTCTGCAATCGACAGTTCATGGCTGAATAATGAGCCCTAGTAAAGGAGCGAGATGACTGAGCAAATAGTTGGCTGGAGTGCACTCGCTGTTTCGTTGGTATTTGTCGTCATTGCGTTGGCGATCACTGCGAAAGAGCGCCTTGGACTTACCCGGACCATCATGCTTGCCGTAGCTCGCTCGCTTGGGCAGATGATGCTGGTGGGTTTTGCACTCGTGCCGATAGTCAACCCCAAGACACCCCTTGTGTGGTCTTGGCTTTGGGTCGTGGTGATCATCTTTTTTGCCGCACTGACGGCCACCCGTCGAACCCCAAACATTCAGGGCATGTTTGGCATTGCGCTCTTTGCCATGGTGACAGTTGGGTTGTGCGGGTTAGCGATCGTGTTTGGCTTAGGTGTGTTTGAGTTGCAGGGAAGAACGCTGGTTCCGGTGGCGGGAATGCTGATTGGTAACTCTATGAATTCAGCAGTTGTTGCATCTCAGCGAGTGAGCGAATCAGTGTCAAACCAGCGAACCGAGATTGAGGCGGGTCTGGCACTTGGTATGACAGTCAAGATGGCTTCAAGGCGCTTCATCCGCTCAGCTTTACGCACTGCAATTACTCCACAAGTAGAAACCACCGCAGCACTCGGAATCATCTTTTTGCCAGGAACAATGACGGGGCTGATTCTGGCAGGGGTTGCGCCGTTTGCGGCCGTGCGTACCCAGTTGGTGCTGATGTATGTGATCTTGGCAGGTGTGGTGATAGCGGCAAGCATCTCGGGGTTGGGGACCTTGGCAAGACTGACCACTAGCGATAACCGAATCATGACCGTTGCCAGAACGAACTAACCCCACTTGGCACATTCAGAGGGTCTAGAAGCTGCTCCAGCTAATCGTGCTAGCCAATCGGGTTTATCAGGCAGGTTCTGGAGGATTACAGACCCAAGCATCGACTGGGAAAGCAGGGTAATCAGACTGAATCTGTCCAACGCCATTGCCTAGCCCTAGCCCAGCGCAGATGGCCCCGGCTGCAAGGTCACCAGAGGCTCGCACCAAGGTGAACGTATACGGCGCAGCTAGTGGAATGCCAGCGCAGGTGCCGTTTTCGGAGAGCGAAAGCGATGCGATATCGAGAGCTACGGTCAGATTGCCAATAGCATTTGGTGTGCCGTTAAAGGCAAAGTCGGGTGCACCAACAACTGCTGAGTTATAGCAACCGGCTGCTAGCCAATCTCCAGTCGGCGGAGTCATCGGACTGCAAGCACTCATAACACCGATCATTGCTGCAGGAACGATAGCTACTGCAAGCATTTTTCTTAATCGACTCACTTGGCCCCCCAAAATGATGATTCCTCTTGTTATGGAATCCGCTGTTATGAAAGCTAAGCCTCTATGAGCTGCTGTGCAAGCAGAAGCAGTGTTTTCTTTGATGGTCGATGTCTGCTTTGGCTGATCACCGGTGTTCTGACAGCCCTCAGACGGGGCGAAGTTCGTTCAAATCCTCGGTGTTGTCGTGGGTCACAAGGTCCACCACTTTTTGTTCAAGGCCTGTCAGTTCTTCCAAGTAATCAAGCGGTAGCGGCATGCCTTCAATATGTGGCCAGTCGGAACCAAAAATCACTCGTTCTGGTCCCATGAGTTCGAGCAACTCGTGCACGTTGTCCTCCCAGAACGGGTTGATCCAAATATGACGACGGAAAGTGTCGATTGGGTCCTCTGGGAACCAACCCGCCATCTTGTGACCTAACGCATCTAGCCGGTGGAAGAGGCCACGCAGGAACCCAGCGCCATTCTCTACCGAGGCCACTCGCAGGTTGGGGAAGCGATGAAAGAGCTGATCAGTAATGAGTGCAGCTAGAAAGTCTTCAATCGGACGTTCAAGTTGGAGCATCTTGATGGGTTGAGGAACCGAGTTGCTGAAGTTTGAGCTGAATCCATCAGTTGCGTAGCCATTTGCCGAGTAGCCAGAATCGCCTGCATGAACAACCACTGTTATGCCGGCCTCGTTGACCCGAGCCCAAAACGGATCAAACTGCGGATCGGTGGGGGAGCGTCGGCCCAAAACTGTGGTGGGGGCTGCGGGGCGCATCACAATGGTGCGAGCACCTTTGTCTAGTGCCCACTCAAGTTCGCTTATGGCAAATTCCATATCGGCCAAAGTGATGTAGGGCGCTGCAAAAATGCGGTTTTTGTAGTTGAATCCCCAGTCTTCTTCTATCCACCGATTGAACGCCCTAAACAGAACCGTGACCGCTTCAGGATCGGTCCGAAGTTCTTCCTCGTAGACCATACCTAGCGTAGGGAAAAGCCAGATTTTCTCTAAGCCGTGAGCATCCATAGTGACAAGGCGTGCATCCCGATTTTGGTACTCCTCTTTGATGCGGTCGCGAGCCTTGAGAAGGTCAAGCGGGTTATCGCCGCTCGGATTACCTCGGAAGTAGTCCTTCAGGACTCCAGGACTTGCAACTGGATCGAATGTTGGGTTGACGACTGCCCGAGACACCTTGCCGCCGAGTACGTGATACTGCCGACCATTGACTTCGGCCCATTGCAGGGTGCGCGGGCCCCAAGCCGGGTCTAGGTGCCGAGTAAAGGCATCTAGGGCCTCGTAGTAGTGGTTGTCTGCATCAAAAGGTCGACTCTGTGGTGACGGCATGCACGTAGCTTTCTCGGAGTTGAGTGCAAGAGCAAGGCGGCTACTGAAGCCATTTAGGGCTTGGCTGAATTGGCCGCTAGCTCTTTGGCCCATCGGTAGTCGGCTTTGCCTGAAGGGGAGCGCTGAACTGCGTCAACAAAGATCCAACCTTTAGGGAGTTTGTAGCGAGCGACCATCAGGTTGGCATGTTCCGATAGCTCAGATTCCTCTACAGAAGCGCCAGCGACTAACTGCACCACTGCCACGACCTCGGCTCCCCAACGCTCGCTAGGTCGGCCACAAACAAGCACATCAGTTACTTGGGGATGAGAAATAATTGCCATCTCGACCTCTTCGACAAAAATCTTTTCGCCCCCAGAGTTGATGCACTGCGAGTCGCGGCCGAGTAAGTCGATTTCTCCATCTGAGCGTTTTATGGCTCGATCACCAGGAACTGAATATCGAACTCCTTCGATGGTGGGAAAGGTCCGGGCGGTCTTTGGCGCATCGCCAAGGTAACCCAGAGGCACGCTGCCTGCTTGAGCAAGCCAACCGATCCCTTCGTGGCCAGCATCAAGCACCACACTGAGGTCTTCAGAGACCACCTCTGCGCCTGGTCCGGGTTTGAACTGTCCTGTTGACACTCCGCCCTTGACTGACAAATGCGTAGCTTGCGCGCCTGTTTCAGAAGAACCGAGCGAGTCGTTTATTAAAATATTGGGTAGTAACTCAAGAAACTCCTCTTTCAGAGCGGCGCTGAGTGGTGCACCGCCGTTGCCTAGAACAAACATGCTGCTGACGTCGTACTCTCCGGCTTTGAGCTCTTCGAGCAGTGGCCGAGCCATAGCGTCGCCCACGACCACAATTGACATCACGCCCTCTCTCGCAACGGTGGTCCAGACCTCTTGAGGATCAAGATTGTGCGCAGTAGTCATGATGAGAGTTGAACCAGCGTTAAGCATCATGAATCCTGCCCACTGCGCTGCTCCGTGCATGAGTGGAGGTAGAGGCATAAGGCGGAATCCAGAGTTATTACGGGCCTTTTCGGCTATCTCGGCAGCAGTGCTTACCTCGATCCAAGTGCCTACCTCTTTGCCGCCCATGGCATTCATAAAAATATCATCCTGCCGCCACAGGACACCCTTCGGCATGCCTGTGGTTCCGCCGGTATAGACGATGTACAAATCTTCGGGAGAGGGCACAACAGGTGGGCCCTTTGGATCTGCGTTGGCAATCACTTGTTCGTAGTCCACTGCGCCTGGCAAGAGGGCATTACCCGATTCGTCTGCGACCTGAATCAGGGTATGAATGCCCGGGAGGTCCTTCAGAACATGTGCCATCGCCGGGGCAAACACGGAGTGGTAGATCACCGCTTTGGTGTTTGCATCATCAAGGAGATAACGCAGCTCCTCTTCTACATAGCGGTAGTTGACGTTAAAAGGTGCAGCGCGGGCCTTGTACAGCCGAGCATTCCTTCGAT